>JALOAP010000478.1 GCA_023228745.1 Dehalococcoidia bacterium
TTAATTTTTCATTTGGACGGAATCAATTACAAAGTGGTTGCCGTCTGATGCTTGGAACGCGTGTGCTTTTACCGTTGACCCAGAAGCACTCAAGGGGCGCACTTGTTATGGGGGGCTTGACCTTTCCTCAAACACAGACCTTTCCGCATGGGTGTTGGTGTTCCCGCCGATGGAAGAAGATGAAAAATATAAGGTTATTTGCCGTTTTTTCCTGCCACAAGACAATATGGCGGAGCGAGTGAAGCGCGACAAAGTACCTTATGATGTCTGGGCGCGTCAGGGATTTATAACCCTTACGCCGGGCAACCTTATTGACTATTCCTTTATTCTCAAAGCGATAGAAGAGGATTCAAAAAATTATTTTATAGCCGAGCTTGCCTTTGATCGGTGGGGATCGCAGAAAATAACGACAGACTTGCAAGACCTTGGATTTGAGGTTGACGGGAAAAAAAGTCTTGTGCAGTTTGGCCAGGGTTTTGCTTCCATGAGCGCACCGACAAAGGAGGTTGAAAAAATGGTTTTAGGTAGTGAGTTGGCGCACGGAGGAAACCCGGTATTGTCCTGGATGGTGTCTAACGTGGCCATCAAGATAGATCCGGCAGAAAATAAAAAACCTGACAAAGAAAAATCAACCGAGCGCATTGATGGAGCCGTTGCATTAATAATGGCCATTGGCCGGGCGATGTTAAAACAAGGTCCCATCAAATCCGCCTATGATGGATTAACCCCAGAACAGATAAAAGAACGGATGGTTTTTTAAACATTTGATATTACTTGACATATTTGGTTATTTGGGTATAATAAAAACATGAAAACATGCACAAAATGTAAGGCAGAATATCCAGCAACTCATGAGTATTTTCATAAAAATATAGCAAAACAATGCGGTTTAAATAGCCTATGCAAAGCCTGTGCCTGCATTAGAACAAAAAAGTGGGCTAAAGAAAACCCTCAGAAGGCAAAAGAGCGTTTAGCAAAATGGAGGGTGGAAAATCCGGGAAGAAATTTAGGGTATCGCAGGAAGTGGTATTCAGCAAACCGCGAAAAAGCGAGAGAGTTTGTGCATAAATGGGAGAAAGCAAACCCAGAAAGAGTTCGAGAAATAGGAAGAGAGAAGGCGAAAAGAAAAAACGCGACTACAAAGGGAAAACTTAACACTTTCATGAGGTGTGGGATATATCGGTCAGTTGCAAAAGGAGCAAAGGGCGGAAAGCGGTGGGAATTTCTAATCGGATACACAGTTGACCGATTAAAACAACATCTTGAAAAGAAATTCACTCCTGAAATGTCATGGGAAAATTATGGAACTTATTGGCAAATAGATCATGTAATCCCCATTGCAGTTTTCAATTTTGCGCATCCATCTGACATTGATTTCCAGAAATGCTGGTCGCTGAAAAATCTTCAACCAATGGAGGCGAAAGAGAATAGGAGGAAAAGTGATAAACTTAATAAACCATTTCAACCATCATTGAGGATTGCATCTTGAATTGCTTGCCCGATAAAGAGCTTTTGCGTCCCGATGAAGTAGCTGTTTACTTTTCGGTGCGGCTTAGGACGGTATATAACTGGATCGATAAAGGTATTCTGGAAGTTAAAAAGATTGGTGGGGTTCTCCGTATTACCAGAGAGTCCGCCGAAAAAGCTCAAAAATCACCATATGCTTATGAGGAGTAAAATGGACTTTAAATATAAACTCTACAACGACCAACCAATAACAGAAAAAAGTATTTTTACCTTTAAACATTGTTCGCGTCCAGAAGCCTCATATTGTCGTGATTTATTTGTGCATGAGTATGGAGCTAACGTCATTATGCAATCGGTTCCGTTTTTAGCGATGATTGATGGCATGGTTATTGGAACTGCAGGTGTTAATAGAGCAATGGGACCAGGAGTAAAAAAATATTTCAACGCGCTTATGTTGCAATATGCCATCGGAAAAAGCTCGGATTTATACCCACGCCTAAGTAAATTGGTTGCCTTTGGAGTCACCACCACAGAATTTTTAAGTATTGTCAGAAATTCGGTGAGAAGTTTTGATTTACATGAGTTTGGCTATATGCGCTCATGCTGCTGGTCACGGTTCCCGGAAATAAAATCTGATCGCGGTGTTTTTAAATTAGACAGCCGGGAAAAAATTTCAGACACACGGTATAAGCTTATTTATTCAACGCCATTTCGAAATATAACATTACAGGAGGCTTTAAAACAATGGCTGAAGAAATGGGGACAAACGATAAAATAAAGTACATCAAAGAAATTTCTAAAGATTTTTTTCTTGCCGAGGTTCCTTTGGAAAGTTTAAAAGAGCAAGACAAGAATGCACGGGTAATGAGTACCCAGGCGTTCAATCAGCTTAAAAAGAATATCGGCAAAGAGGGACACTTGGAAAGCCTCCCCTTATGTATTTTGCAGGGTGAAGAAATTTTCATTATTTCTGGACATCACCGAATAAGGGCGGCGCGCGCTGCTGGGATAAAAAAAGATATTTTAATTTTACTTTACACAAAACCACTTACCAAATCTCAAATCAGGGCGAAGCAGTTAGCGCACAACTCTATTGCCGGCGAGGACAATAAACAAATTCTTGCTGAAATATTTTTAGAGATTGATACATTTGATGATAAAGAAGAGTCCTTTATTGATCCAAAAATTTTAGGACTTGACAGTGACATAAAAAACTTAGAGAATATTGAAAAAGCGATTCCATCGTTTATAAATGTGAGTTTCATTTTTCTAAAAGAAGACCAAGCAATTTTAGACAAGGCTTTATTGGAAGCGTGCGAGGATATCAAAAAGCAAGACGCTCTTTATACAACATCGATGGAGGATTGGGAAAGGTTTAAAACAGCGCTAAGGTTATTAAAAACAAAGGCGCAGATTATTTCGGTAGGAAGCGGAATAAAAAAAATGTGCCAGATTGTACTGGCACATTATCAAGACAATAACCAGGAGTCGTCTAACCGGCAGGACGCTACCCCCTCAGGGTAGAAATGTAGCTAAAAGGTTCGAAGCCTACCTCCTGGTCCAATTTCTAAAGCTC
>JALOAP010000480.1 GCA_023228745.1 Dehalococcoidia bacterium
AACCGCCGTCATCGCCAACCAGCCCGTCATCAACAAAACCCTTCCTGCCGACGGGTCAGCCATCACCGTGGTCACTGACGCCGGGGAAGACGGAACCTGGCTCGCAATCGGCGATGCCCACGCTTAAAGGAGGTCCCCCATGGCTTTCACATTCACCAAAACAGCGGAATTCCCGGTCGGCCAGCAAAGAGTAACGATGGGGACATACGGCAGCGCCGGAGGCTCCGAAGGAGGAGATATCTACACCGGCCTGCAGAAGGTCAATCAGCTTGTCCTCCAACCCAAAGCGGAGGCGGTCGTCGCCGCACATCACGTCATAGACGAGACCTTTCCCATTGTGGATCCTGTGACCATCGTGAGCGGCGCAAACGAGGCAGGCTACTGGATGGCCATCGGATACTAAGGAGGCAACCATGTCAATCACCGTATCAGCGACACCAGAAGAAAAATACACGGTCATAGGAAACAGGGCGCTCGTCAACGCCAAGATCACCATGGGCAGTTCATACCCAAGCGGAGGGGAATCATTCGACCCCGAGGCGCTGTTCGGGATGCATAATGTCGACAATTGCATGATCTCCCCGGCAGGCGGGTATATCTTTCAGTACGACAGCACCAACAAAAAGATTCAGGCTTACAACACGCCGAAGATTTCGCAAGCCATTGGGCAGGACATCAAAGGGAGCGCGAACACTGACGCAGAGACATCAGACGGAGCATCCCTCCCGACAAACGGATCGGCCATTGTCTCTGCCGACACCCAGGCAAACGTCGCCACGGCGGAAGGCGTGCTCACGGTAGCAGCGCAGCCGGACATCGCCCGGAACGTCTGCTTCTGCGTTACCAACGACTCTGGCGGCGCTCTGAATCTTTTCGTCGGGACCGTTACCATCCGTATCACAGGGAAGTTCAAGGGCTCGGCACAAACAGAGGATATCACCATCACCGTCACGGACGCACAGAAAGCAATCGCCAACGGAAAGTTCCGCTACAAGTATGGCGTCAGGCCCTTCGACACGATCACCAGCATCACCCAACCGAACTACGCCACGGATGCAATGGCTGACGGATTGAAGATATCGGTCGGACTCGGCTCAAAGGTGGGCCTTTACGATACCCTGTTAACGCCGGCCGAGGCGGACGTCTTCAAGATCACGGTCAACAGCGCGGATCTGGCCATAACCAAGACAGTCGACACCACGAACCAGACCGTCAATCTGGGCGCCAGGGCAGACAACGATGACTTCGTGATTAACTACCGCTCGAAAGGATACGCGTCCGGAGAGGAAGTCGCCAGCGGGACCGACCTGTCGGGCGTATCTCCGATTTATGTGGCACTTATTGGAATATAAGAGGAGGGCGCTATGGCCACGGTTCAGAACCTGCTGGACTTAATGCAGTTCCGGGTAGACACGGCCAACACCGATCTCTACCACCACATCAACAACGCCCTCCGTGCCATTGCCAAAAGACTCTATTGGTTGGAATCCGACATCGTCCGTTCCGAGATGTCGGTCTCCATTTGGGCAGAGCAGGAGTACGCGGCAGCCACAATCGCCTTCGTGGACGGAGGCACGTCCCCTGACACCATCACGGACAGCGCAAACAAGTTCGTCACCGAACTATTCGAGACCGGGATGTACATCACAACGGACCAGGCGAGCAACCTGGGACCGTACAAATTAACCAAAGTAGAGGCGGGAACTCTCTCCGTAGCGACCGGATCCCTGACGGCAGCAAACGCAGGCTCGACTGTAACCATCACATCGGACGACGCCTTCGGCGATCTGCCTTCGGACTTCGGCGGATTGATCAGCGAGCCATACCTGGACGGGAAAACATACCCGCTCCTCCCGTTACCATCCCAGGACGTGGCCCTCTCCTACACATCCGCAGCGACGCCGATCTATTACCAGGTCAAAGGCTCGAAGATTTACGTCACGCCCCACACAGGAACCGACTACACCATCAAGGCGGATTACTTCGCCGTCCCCGCGATGGTCACCGCAGCCACCGACACGCTCCCATACTTTGATTTATTTGGAGACGCCATGGCTGAGGCGGTCATGCGGACATACCGTTCAGGGGAACAGGTAATCGGGGTAGATTCGCAATGGTGGAAACTCTTCTGCCGGGAGAACGTGGACTCCGTCGCTCGGAAGTACGGGAAGCGAGGCCCCAGGGGACCACGCGCCAACGGGATCGACTGGAACCGGAGGAGGCGCTAATGGCCACAGAAGTCAAGCCCCTGGCGGACATCAATAAAGCGGTCCCATTTAGAGGGGGATGCAACACGGCAATCGAACCGGACCTGCTCCCATTCGGCGCTTATTCAATGGTCCAGAACATGAGGGGCCTACACCCCGGCATGATGCAGCGCAAAGGCTGCAGGAAGCAGCACACGGTCAACGACGGCAGCAACGAAGTCGTGACCCTCTTCCAGTTCGGGAAAGGGAAGAAGACCGAGCGCCACCTTTACGCACAGATGGGGGACGGGGACGTCCTCGATGCGACGACCGAACCGCCCGGGGTCACCACCGGCGCATTCGGCTCCGAAGTCTTCTCCGGATCCTCTGGACAGATCCCCGCGTCATGGGGAGTGATCAACGACCATGTCCTCTACAGCAACGGAGTGGACCAGCACCAGATATCCCCCGGGGACGACCCATACGTGGCCCAGGTCGTCGTTTACCGAGGAGACGGAGCGATCCCGAATATCCCGACCATGGGAGAGGACTTCACCGAACAGGCGACGGATGGACTGACCACGACCGTCGTCGTCTTAGGCTCCCTGGCGACGCTTGCCGCGGACTACGACTGCATCTTCATCAGAACCACACTGCCGGCCACATCCATTAAGTTCGTCGTTTCTAAGGCGAATGGCAGCGCAGCAGGCGCAGCCATCAAGTATTGGAACGGAGCATGGACCGACGTCTCCGGATTTACGGACGGGACATCAGTAGCCGGCGCCACCCTCGCACAGGATGGCTCCATGTCCTGGACCGCACCGACCGACGA
>JALOAP010000481.1 GCA_023228745.1 Dehalococcoidia bacterium
ATAGGGAGGGATGTCTGCCGTGCAGCCTTCTCCACTGCCCACACCACTCCGCAACGGTCGCTGGCGGCGGCAATGCGCGGAAGCGGCAGTCCAACCGCTGAGCAGTACGCCGCGATGCCTCGCTCTGGCTCCGTCCCAAGCGACACGAGGTGCGAGACGCGCTTCAACAAGGATGCATCGAGACCGGCCGGGTCGAGGGCGGCCAGCACAACATTTCGGAAGCCCTCGCCAAGGAGCAGCTCCCGAGCAATGCCCGGCTTGTAGAACATGTGGTGGGCCTCGTCGATGACAATCCAGTGCGGTCGCCCGAGCGGGTGGCTGGTGTGTGCAACGGCCATCCGCTCCCACCGCGACCACCGGGACTTCCGGCGGGACAACGACGACCGGCACCGGCAACGTGCGAACGAGCCGGTCGGCGACGCTGCCGACGGTCCGCAGACCGAATCCCGCCCGGCCCCGGGTCGTGATGACAACGAAGGCGCCCTCGGTCCGATCGATGAGCCAGCGCGGCTGGGCGGTGACATCGCCGTCCAGCACCATGGTCGTCACAGACAGGTCGGCGAATGCATTGTGGCGGCGGAGCTGCTCCAGGTAGGCGGTGAGCGTCTCGTGATGCGCCTTCAGCGGTTCGCGAGGGTCCACATCGGTGAACTCCCAGAACGCGTCTGCGGGCGGCTCAACGCTTACCAGCTGCACCGGCAGTCCTTGCGCTCGTGCAAGCATCGCGGCCCAGGGAATGGCCCCTTCGGCGAGCGTGGATTCATCGAGCGGAACGATGACGGATCCCATAGCATCCTCCTGGATGGACCGGCAGGCGCAGCGGTTGAGCCGCTGCGATCACGGCCGGGCCCTGTCCGGGCACTGGCGGAGTCAGGCGCGCCCCGAGTCTGCGCGCGCTGCCGGGCCAGGGCGGCCAGCGTGAGGAGCTGGCCGCCGCCGCTCAGTCCGTCAGGTCGAGCGGAAACCGGTTCGAGCGCACGTGTGCGACCAGCTCCGCGCTCAGGAGGTTGATCGCCTCCCGATCCAGCTCCCGCAAACGTTCGAACAGCTTCTTGCACCCGTCGCAGTGCGTTTCCGCCTCGTACGTCCGGTCGTGCCAACGAGCGTCGAGCCGGACGCTCAGAGTGTGGAGAAGGTCGTGATTCGTGTTGTCGACGGCTTCACCGAGTTCGTTGGGAGCAAGCGCTTCTGTCGTCATCTCAGGCCGCCTTGATCTCGACTTCCGGTTCGGCCTTTTGGGCCTCGGGTAGCGGCACGCGCACCTCGAGCACGCCGTCCTTCAGCGTTGCCTCGATCTTCGACGTATCGACACCCTCCGGTATCGAAAGGCGTCGCTCGAACGAGCCGAAGAACCGCTCGCTGTAGGTGTGGCCCTTCTTCTCCTCCTTCTTCTCTTCGCGCTTCTCGCCCCGGACGATGAGCTCATCGCCCGAGACGGTGACCTCGATGTCTCTGCGATCGACGCCGGGGAGCTCAGCGTGCACCATGAGCGCGCCATCGCGTTCGACGACGTCGCAGCGCGGGTTCCACTCCAGTTCGATCCCACCGTCGGGCCGGAGCCGGCCCAGGAAATCGCGTCCGAAGAAGGACCGTGGCCAGGCCAACATCTCGTCGAACGCACCGCGGGGTGTAAGGCTCGTCATTGCGGAACTCCTGCTTGGGGATGTCTGCACGATAGGCTTTTCCGGCGGCCGTCCGAAGGGCCAAATGATCAGTGCAACAGGGCCCTTCCGGGCACGATCTCAGGCGCCGTTCGCCGTTGGTCGAAAGAACCCGCGTCAGTCCGTACGTCGTCGCGAAACGAGATCGCGAAACGCACGTTGGCCCAAACCCATCGCCCCGGGCGGGAAGCTCGTAGCTACCTCGACAAGCTCAGCCTCCGGGCGAGACCGCCTCAGTAGGCGCCCGCGCCTCGGTCGGACCCCTTCGCTCGCGGTACTGGTCCAGGATCCGCTGCACCGCCTGATCCGGTACCTGCGCGAAGTCGACGTAGAACTGGCCGATCGCGTAGAAGTCCTCGACCTCCTCGATCGCGACGACCTCGTCGGCGATGGCGCGCAGCTCTTTAAGGGTGTGCGGCGGCCCAACCGGGACGGCCACGATGACCGGGCTTGCCCCGGCCGATTTGAGTGAGCCCACCGCCGCGATCATCGTCGCGCCGGTGGCCACCCCATCGTCGACTACGATGACCGGGCGCCCGGCGACAGGGGGCCGTCGGCCGGCGTCGAACGCGGCCTCGCGGCGCGCTGCCTCTGCGGCCTGCCCGGCCTTTTCACGCTCGAGATACGCCGCCCCCGCGCCCGTCTCGTCCGCGAGCTCCTGGTTTACCCAGGCGACGCCGTCGGACGTGATCGCCCCGATGGCCAGCTCCGGCTGGTAGGGCGCGCGAAGCTTTCGTGCCACCACGACGCCGAGCTCGGCGTCCAACGCTTTTGCGACGTGAAGGGCCGGCACCACACCGCCACGCGGGATGCCCAGCACCACCGCGTCCTCATATCCCCGTTGCTCGAGAAGGCGTGCAAGCTGCCTCCCGGCGTCGTCTCGGTCTCTGAAAAGGCGCATAGCCGTTCCTCCGTGGGAGGGCTTTTCTGCAGGATCCGGCCGGCCGTGAGTGCCCTCAAGCATCGACCGACCCTCATTCGTGGGGCCGATCGGGACGCAACCACCTGGTCGCGGCCAAGCCAGCCGTCTGAGTGGCTCGCCGAGCGGGTCCACTCGACCATGGCGGTGGTACGGAGCGTGGTGCACGCTCTTCCCTAGCCCGTGCAGAAGGAGGCCCAGCTATGCCGCCCGGGACCCAACCCCTCCGAGACGAACACCGCGAGTTGCTGCCCGAGTTGGAGCTGTTACGCACGGCAGCCGAGGGCATTGACTCACCGGCAGCGGTCGACCTGGTGAGCCAGGCGCTCCGATTCCTCACTAGCAGGGTGTTGAAGAATCGCTGAGTTGGCAGCGTGACGGAGCGATGGGCGCGGTGTAGCGACCTGGCATGCCACCCTGTCAGGGTGGAGATCG
>JALOAP010000482.1 GCA_023228745.1 Dehalococcoidia bacterium
GGATATGAGTTGTTTTGAGAGGAGGTCGTCATATGAAAAACACCCTGGGAGATCTGAATAATCATCTATTCATGCAGTTGGAGCGACTGAACGATGAGGACCTGAAAGACGAAGCGCTGGAAATGGAGATCAAAAGAGCAAAGGCTGTAACGTATATAGCTTCTCAGCTTATTGCGGCTGGTACACTTGCGCTTAATGCTCAAAAATTCATCAGCGACGGACTTAATCAAAATGAAAAGCTGCCTCCGATGCTTGAAGCCAATGCCGGTGGAGATAAAACATGAATCGCAAATATACAGAGGAGCAAAAGCAGTTTGTCAGAGAGCATGTCGCCGACAGGAGGTTCCCTGAACTAGCCCGGATGTTCAATGAGCGTTTCGGGACGGATTATAGAGTATCGCAAATACAGTGCCTGGTATACAGGCTAGGTCTGGGGAATGGGTTGAACGGGGTGGGCTTGGTTGAAAGAGGGATGCCTTATCGTTTTCAAAAAGGCCATATGCCATTTAACAAAGGCAAGAAGGGAATCTCTTTCCCGGGGATGGAGGCTACGCAGTTCAAAAAAGGCCACGTGCCTCACAACTGGGTACCGATAGGCAGCGAGAGAGTTACGAAGGACGGAATTGTCCAGGTCAAGGTACAGGAAGGGAAGTTCCAGCACAACTGGAAAAGCAAGCATGAGCTTATTTGGGAGGAACACAACGGACCGCTGCCTGCTGGACATGTAATCATCTTTGGGGATGGCAACAGAAGAAATTTTGATATCAATAACCTGATCTGCGTGTCGCGGGCCCAGCTCGTCAGGCTGAATCAAAAAAGACTAATCCAGAACGATGCGGATTTAACAAGGTCCGCAGTGATAATAGCAGATATTTACAACAAGATAGGGAAGCGTAAAAGGCGTTAGGAGGGAAGGAAGAATGAGTAGGTTGACAATTGGATGTGAATTAGTTGTGTATGAAAAGGCAGAAGGACGGATTAAAACACATAGGGGTGTTTTCATTGGAATCGACATAGAAAGTGGCCGCTTTATTATCATGAATCCCAAAACCAAGAGGGTGTTTTCATTTGAGCTTAATTACGACATCGGCAAAACCGTATTTCTCACCCGCGAAGCCGCGGAAAAGGCGATAGGAGGTGGTGTCTGAATGAAAATCACAATAGATAACATGCTCCGCCTCGAGGAAGTGCCGGAGGAGATGCTGGAGCAAATCAAGGCAGAGCTCACTATAAAGAACCCGGAATACGTCAAAAAAAGAGCCATGGGGCTGAGCCGCTGGGCATGGGGGCCGGAGTATATCAAGCTGTGGACAGAGAAGACGGTCAACGGCCACAAGCAGTATATCCTGCCAAGGGGATACTATGCGAGGCTGTGGGAGCTCACTGCGATATATGATATTGAGCGTGTAGACAACCGGCTGCTCCTGGATCCAATCAGGTACCCGAACACTCCACAGCTTTGGGACTACCAAGTGCCGGCGGTGGAGCTGGCCAAACTATGGCAGCAGGGAGTAGTTATCATGCCCTGCGGATCAGGAAAGACGGAAACAGCCATGGCGATAGTCGCGGAGCTGGAGCAGCCGACGCTGTGGATTACCCACACGATGGACTTACTCAAACAGAGCATGGACCGGGCGATCAGCCGATTGGGACTCACCGGCCGCCAGGTTGGCGTCATCCAGGGCGAAAATATGAGCATTGGCAGTCACATGACATTTGCGACGGTCCAGACGCTGGCCCGGAGGGACCTATCTGAGGTCCGGGAGAAATTCGGCTGCATCGTTGTGGATGAGTGCCATCTCTGCTTCAAGGACGACAAGAATTTCCGAATGTTCGCCGACGTTATAAGCCAGCTGCCGGCGTATTACCGATTCGGGTTGACGGCCAGCGAGCATCGGAGCGACGGATTGATTGAGACGATGTTTCACATCATCGGGCCGAAGTTCTATGAGGTACCGCAGGATGATCCGCGGCTGTCGGTCATGACGCCCAGAGTGGAGTTTATTGAAACTGATTTTTATTACGAGCAAGGCGGCGAATTGGATGAGGTTGACTGTGAGAGGCCAATGCTATCGGTGCAGCAAATGTACAAGGCGATGCGGGAGGACGGTAGGAGAAATTCCATCGTGGGTCTGGCGCTGAACAGAAAGATTCTGTCGAACGATTATTGTTTGGTGCTGGGCGACAGTTTGGATCATCTTGGGATGTTATTCTTTGCAATGCGGGTAGCCGGCAAAACCGCTGAATTCATAAGTGGTACAACTCCAAAAAAGGTACGCGAGAAAATCATGGCCGACATGAGGGCCGGTAAATACCAGTATCTTTTTGCAACCTACCAGCTGGCTAAGCTTGGGCTTGATATTCCGCGGCTCAACAAATTAGTTTTGATTACTCCACACAGGGGCAAGACGACAATTCAGCAGGCGGTCGGCAGGATAATGCGGCCGTTCGAGGGCAAGTCTCAGCCGGTGGTTTATGACATCTACGACAGCAGAGTTCCGCAGTTGGTGCATTGGGCGAGGGAAAGGGTCAGGGTGTATAAGCGGCTGGGCTGCCGGGTAAGTGGTGGGCCAGTGGTGCGTAAGTGGTAGGTGCGGAAAATAAAAACTATGTGAAAGAAGGTGGCAGAGCATATGACCGAAGCTGAGCAAAAACAACTCCAAGCGTTAAAAAACTGGCATATGAAGCAAAAAGGCAAGCTTAAAAAATACGGCTGGAAATACAGCGGAAAGGCACATATTCATGACGATGGAACACTTGTTATAGTTATGCTATGTGGCAGAAACAGACACTATTTGCAAGTGTCAACAGATGGCAATGTATGCTTTGCACCAGTAACAATGAGTTGTTTTTAAGTTCACAATAGCAGGACACTTTGAAGTAAGCAGATTCCAAAGAATAAAAAATAATATACAGGAGGCAAAGGTATGAATAACGTGAGTTTAGTAGGGAGATTGACAAAGGATCCTGAGATGAGGTACACGCAGGCGAATAACACTGCGGTGG
>JALOAP010000483.1 GCA_023228745.1 Dehalococcoidia bacterium
CTCCCAAGGATCGCCTTCACGAGATTCTTCACCAGCACGGGTGCCTGCTTCCGCACGGCTGCGCCCGTCTTGCTCGTGGGCAGGCTGCTCGCATCACCCAGGCCGAACACGTTCGCGTAGCGCGTGTGCCGCAGCGTGTGCTTATCCACGTCGACCCAGCCGTCGCCGTTCGCCAGCGGGCTCTCCCGCACGAAGTCCGGGGCGCTCATCGGCGGCACCACGTGGATCATGTCGTATTGCAGGGTCACCCGTTCGCCCGTGTCCAGTTGTTCGAAGTCCGCCTCGCGGCTCTCGGCGCGAATTTCGACCAGGTTGTGCCGGAAGCGTGCATCGATCCCCTTGCGTTGCACCACGCGCTCCAGCGTCTTCGCATACTTCGGCACCTGGAAAATGCTCGCCCCCGCCGATGCGAAGATGAGCTCCGTCTGTTCGCGAACACCCTGCTTCCGGAACGCATCGTCCGCCAGGTACGCGATCTTCTGCGGTGCCCCACCGCACTTCACCGGCGTGTTCGGCTGCGTGAAGATCGCCCTCCCGCCCTTGAACGAGCGGATGAACTCCCACGTCGAGTCCACCGAATCATAGCTGTAGTTGCTGCAGACGCCGTCCTTCCCCAGCGCCTCCTGCAGGCCGGGGACCAGGTGCCAGTTGATCTGAATGCCCGGCGCCATGACCAGGTAGTCGTAGCCGATTCGCCGCCCGGTCGACGTCAGCACGGCGTTCTCCTCGGGGCAGCACTGGACCACGCGCTCGCGAATCCACTCCACGCCAGCCGGGATCACCGACGCCTCGTCGCGTACGGTCGCCTCCTTCTTCGCGGCACCTCCACCGACGAGCGTCCAGAGCGGTTGGTAATAGTGTTTTTCTGATGGTTCGATGATGGCGATATCGAGCCCACGCAGCTTCCGGTGAAGCTGGGCGGCCACGCTGATACCGGCGTTGCCGCCACCAACGATGACAACGCGGTGGTGCTCGTCGACCGGCTCGTCCTTCCGTTCCCGGAATGGATCGTCTTGAGGCATGGAAAACTCTCCGTGGTGCAATGGCTGCTACTTAGCTTCCAGCAGCCATTCCACCACCGAATGTGACTTTTGTCCAGAAACACGGGTTACTTAGTCAACTTTATCCCCCGTGTACCTCCGGAGCTCAGGCGATGCTTCCGCCATCCAGCACCAGCGTCTGGCCCGTCGTGAACGATGCCGACCCCGACGCGAAGTAGACCACTGCCCCCGCCATCTCTTTCGGCATGCCGATGCGCTTCAACGCGCTCGACGAGGTCGAGTTGCTCAGGATCGCTTCGTTCTCCCAGAGGGCCCGCGAAAACTCCGTCTTGATCAGCCCCGGTGCGATGCAGTTCACGCGGATTCCATCCGTGCCCCACTCCTTCGCACAGACCTTCGTCAACATAATCACGGCCGCCTTCGACACGGAGTATGCGCCCAGTCCCGTGGAAACGCGCAGCCCGCCGGTCGAGCTCACGTTGATGATGCTCCCACCCTCGCCGTGCTCAACCATCGCCTCCCGCGCGAACTTGCTCAGGAAGAACATCGACTTCACGTTCGTGTTCATCACCGAATCCCACGCCCGCTCTTCCAGGTTCTTGATTGGCCCGAAGACCGGGTTCGTCGCGGCATTATTTACCAGGATGTCGACGCGCCCGAGCTGGCTCTTCGTCTGCTCGACGAGATTCTGCAGCGCATCCATGTCGCGGACGTTCGTTGGGACCGCGATCGCGCGCCGGCCCGTCGACTGCACCGCCGCGACTGTCTCCTCCAGCGCCTCCAGCTTCCGCGCGGCGATACACACGTCCGCACCCGCCTCCGCAAGTCCGAGGGCGATCGCACGGCCGATGCCGCGGCTTCCGCCCGTAACGATTGCGACCTTACCCGCCAGCGAAAAGTCTGCGATTGCCATTGAGCCTCCTGGGCGTCTCGGCCGAAGCCGTGTTGGTGCCGCCGATTCTACAGGCGTCCCTCTTGTGCGCCCGCGTAGACTCGATTGCACCCCATCTGAGGTGCCCCCCGCGATGCTCCCTGCCGGGCTCGAAGACGTCCTCCCCGCCATCGCCGAGCGCGAAGCCGCCAACCCTGACACCTACCCCCGGGAGACCATTCGTACGCTCCACGACTGCGGCTTCATCCGCTCGCCCCTGCCTGCCGATCTCGGTGGCACCGGTTGCTCCCTCCGCGACGCGGTCCGCGCCACCGAGGCACTGGCGCGCCACTCTGGCTCCGCCGCACTCATCACCTCTATGCCGCTCGGCCTCGCCGGGGTCATCGCTGCCACCGATGCCGTCGCCCCTCCCCGGCACCGCGTCCGCTGGCACGAACAGCGCGAGCGTCTCGCGGCGGCCTACCGTGCCTGCGAACTCTACGCCGCCTGCAACTCCGAGAAGGGTGCCGGTGGCTCTCTCGAGGCCACAAAGACGGTCGCCCGCCGCGCAAACGGCCGCTTCTTCCTCACCGGCGAGAAGATCCTTGCCTCATCCGGTCGCTACGCCACGCATTTCTTCTCTACCGCCAAGGCGGTCCCGGACGAACTTCCGGGCACCGGAATCGTCGAATTCTTCCTCGTGCCCGTCGGCTCCCCCGGCGTCGAGGTCCTCGATGACTGGGACGGTTTCGGCATGCACTCGACTGAAAGCCAGACAGTGCGCTACGTCGACGCGCCAGCCGACGACTTCCTCGGCTTCCCGGACTTCATCAACATCGTTCAGCCCTTGCAGTACTGGTACTGCCTCTTTGCCGCCATCCCGCTCGGCTGCGTGGGAGCCATCCTCCAGGCCCTCGGCGCCCCCACACCAACATCGCCGGCCCTGCGGGTTCGTCTTTCCGAAGCGCTCATGCGCTACGAGGCCCTCCGCGCCTACCTTCTCGAAACCGCGGACGCGTGGCACCCCGGCGCAGAACCCGCCTTACGCCTCCGGGTCCTGCGTACGAAAACCTACGTGACGCAGGAGGCCACGAAGCTTGCCGCTGAACTATTCGCGCTCAGCGGGGGCCGC
>JALOAP010000484.1 GCA_023228745.1 Dehalococcoidia bacterium
AAGGCTCTTTTTCTTTCCTCGTCAATGTCACGTAAAACCTGTATCCAGCCCCGAAATGAATCCAATATTTCATTGATGGCCGGAGCCATAGCTTCTACAAATTCTTGAGTGAGAACTTGAACTGAGGACTTTAGCTGGTCAATTGAAAATTTCATGGTGTCGGTAGCTTTTTCAAAGGCTTCTTGAGTAGTTCCGGTAGCTTCCATGTTTAGCTGTAAATCTTCATAAGCTCCAGATAGGTCGCCCAATACGCCTTGAACTCCTACCAAGGCTCTAACATTGGGAAATAATGCTGCAAGCTGTTCCTGAGTCGCTCCGGTTAATTTTCCAATGGAGCGAATTAATCCTTCGCTTTTTAAGGAGGTGGCGTTAAATTCGATACCTAAAGCTGCAGCGGTTTCCTGTGCTTCCCTTCCGGGGTCAATATAGCTTAATATCGCCTGTCGTATGGCGGTTGCCGCTTCTGAGGTTGAAATGCCTTGTCGGGTGAGGGTTGCCATGGCCGCCCCCAAATCTTCCAGTGCAACTCCGGCTTGAGCGGCAATCCCCATGATCGGCCCTATTTCACTTGCCAGTTCATTAAACTCAGCTTTCCCACGGAATACGGTTTGGAATAACACATCCGAAACACGAGCCGCTTCGTCAACTTCCATTCCATAAGCGTTCAAGATTGAGGTAAATAAATCAGCAGTAGTGGCAACATCAGTAAATCCTGCTGCTGCGGTTTTTGCCGATTGTTCCAATAACTGTAAGGCTTTTTCAGGAGGAATGGCAGCTGATAGAATATCGTATAATCCCTGTGCCATAACCTGAGTAGATTGTCCAAAGGTTATGGACATATCCTGCACTGCCCGGCTCATTTCTCCATAATGCTCAATGGCTTCACCGGGTAATTGGGTGGCAACTTTGGCCATAGCGTCTTCAAAGTCGGCGAATACTTTTACCGCTCCAACAATCGCTCCACTCATGGCTGCAAAAGCCCATTTAGACTTATCGGCCATAGACTGCAATCCGGCTACCGCTTTTTGGGAAGTGGTTTGGACAGTTTGTAAATGCTGATTAAATTTTTGCAGTACCGGGGAGGCATTATCTACCGCCCCGATAATTACTTCAAACTTCTCAGCCATTCATTTATCTCCTCATTCTTGCCTTCGCTCGTTCTCGTTCCATTTCTTCATGTTGCTCTTTATAAAATGCGATCCAATCGTGCATTTCACTTTCGGTTAATTCCTCAATAAACTCATAAACAAAACGACCCTTTTTATCAGCAAGAACCATTAACAACTTGTAAAAAGGATCGTTTAATCGTTTTTTGCTTCTTCAATCTGCTGTTCTTCGCTTTTGGGCGGGTCGATGGCAGAAGCAATCCGGCTCAATAATTCATCGTCAATGCGGTTGATGAGCAAGTCTTTGTGCTCTGGAGTGTTGGAAAAGATTTTCTTCCCGTCTTTATCTTCCAACTTTTCAATTATCAAACTGGCTTTATATTTTGCGTTGTCCATTTGAACCGCATCTCTCGCCCATTTAAAACCAGCGGCATTTAAAATTCGCTGTCGTTCGCCTGCAGTCATGGGATACCAATAAACAGTTTCATCCAATTCCGGCAAGTATAAGGATTTTCGTTCTCGCTGTTTTGCCTTTTCTTTCAATTTATCCAAAAAACTCATAAAATTCCTCCTTTTACGACTCATCAAACTCACTCAACATCCAATGCCCTTCAAGATTCACGGTTTCCCTTATAACATCGGTTACTGAAGCCCCGCTGGACAAAGAAGGAATGGCACAGAAACCTTTATATCCTTTGTTGTCTTCAACATAGAATTTCACCAAAAAGATTTTTGCCAGCTTTGCTATGTCAAACCAATACTCATCGATTGCAAACTTTTCAAAAGTTCCAGTCCAGTTTTCTTGCAATGCTTTTTTCTTTTTCCATCTATCACCGAATGAACTGACGTCAGCAATATCTGTCGATAAATCAAGCGTCCAATTGTAGGCATTGCCGATTTCAATCAAAGTCGAGAAATATTTACCCGAAGTGGTAATAATCAATCCAGTCTCATTGAGCTTGACCCTCCCGGTAAACCAATCAATACCTTTATCCATCCAGCTTTTATCCAGCGTAGGATTGCCTTCTCCTGCTATGGTAATTGCTTCATTCGGGTCCCAGAGCCGTTTTCCGGTATTATTGATTTGATAAATCTTAAGATTATCTCCGCTTCCCTCAGCCATGTCTTCGCCGGTGAAAGAATTGGAAAAAGCTACACTGGTATCAATGCCATAAACTGTCGCTAAATATCCGCTTTTGACCATTTATCTCACCACCTTTAGGTGTAGCTCAATTCGCCATTGCCAGCAAAATTAAAAGTTACTTCAAGCACTCCCGCAACCACTGCCCTTCGTGAGATAGATTCCACAATGGCATTTCCAGAATAATAATGAGTATCATCAACATAAAATTTTAAAGCTACTTCAGCACCATTAATTAATTGTGCTTGCCCGGTATCGCTGGGGTCAAGTCTTCCTGTGCAATTTCCCGACCAGTCCGACTGACCGCCCTTTTTCTTTTTCCACTTATCCTTAAAAGCTGAAACATCGTGAATATCGGTACTTTCATCTACTGTCCATTCTCCAATTTCACCAATAGCGTCAGTACCAACTTTGATATTTCCGCCATAACCAGCAAATACAGCCATTTTTATTGCCTCCTATTTATAAAATCGAATAACAAACGATACAACCGATCCAAAACGCTCTAAATCATCCTCATCGCCGTTCAGGCGTTCAATGGTCAAATCCAATATCTTGGCATAGTATTTTTTTGCCGTTTCTCCTGTCCCTTCGGTAACGGTTAACTCGCTTTTAAATGCTGCGGCTACGTCTTTGGGAAGGTCTAATGCGGAGTATTCGTTAGAAATTGGGTAAACATAAACCCATATCTGATATTCATGTTTACGGGTGGTATCATCAAAAGAAATTACTGCCTCGCTGTTTATAGTGCTTCG
>JALOAP010000485.1 GCA_023228745.1 Dehalococcoidia bacterium
TGATGAAAAAATATCGCAGCAAAGATTAGAGCTATGATTGCTCCTATTGGCGCAATATACCAGATTGTCGGAATCATATTCATCACCTCTATACAGTAAGTATGTAAAAGAAACTTAAAATTTTTGCTTTTCTATAATAACCTGCTCCTATTGTCAATATTTTTCTGTTTAAAACTTAGATAAAAGTGACATATTTGCCCCCGCAGAGCTGGAATACAATATTGTTCCCGAGCTTATGGATAAACTCAGTAATCTCTGGTCCCAGTTTCAGCCGGAGCAGCTCTTCTACTACGTTTATGCGATCCTGCACAGCAATCAATACGCCAATGCTTTGCGCAATATCTCAGGATGGATTTCCCCCGCATACCGTTTACAGATGATTACGAGTTGTTCAACCTACTTGCAGGATATGGTAAAGAGCTTGCTGACATTCATCTTCTGAAGAGTCCCCGCTTGAACACTCCCATAGCACGGTATCAGGGTGGCGGTTTCAATGGCATGGGTGAGTTTAACCAATACGATGAGGACAAGAGTGTCTTGCAGATCAATCCTGATAAGCACTTCGAAGGCATCAGTCCCGTACTATGGAACTATCACATCGGCGGCTATCAGGTTTTGCATAAATACTTCAAAGACCGCAAAGTCAAAAGTATTGCTGATCCCATCCACTATTGCCGGATGGTGACAGCTCTGACTATATCAATTGATCTTCAGGCTCGGATAGATCAGATTATTGGAACCATTATCCAATAGAAAAGCCCGGGTTGCCCCGGGCTTTCATTGTCCATTCGATACTATTTCATCAACAACATTTTAGATGTTTGGGTCCTATTTGGCGTATCTAATCTATAGAAGTATACTCCCGAAGAGACTGATTTGCCATTAGCATCTTTGCCGTCCCAAACAATTGTGTGTCTGCCCGACTGAAGGCTCTCATTCAACAGCGTTTTGACTTTCTGTCCACGAACATTGTAAACCTCAAGTTTACACACCATTTCAGATGGCAAGGAGAATGAAAGAGTTGTTGATGGGTTGAATGGGTTTGGAAAGTTCCTTCCCAAAACCGGCACCATTGCTACTATCGCAGATGTAGTGCTACCATTCCCGTAGGGATTTTCAACAGAGGTGTATAGATTTGAGAGTATTGATTCCCGATTTGCTTCAAACTCAAATAGTGATTTTGGCTTTAACTGGGGGTACATGGCAATAACGGATGCCTTGTCATCTCCCTCCATGAGCATGTAAACGTAACCCAAATCAATAACTGCCATTAAAGAATCTAACTCACTTGGGGGATTGCTTATCACATCCTCAAACCAAGCGATAGCCTCTTGATAATTGCCCAGCTTAATATTGCAATGTGTAGTTAGATAATCTATAATCTTGTCAATTTCTCCATTATAATGCAGATTTGGTTCAGATAAGTAGTAATCCTTCAAAGCAAGCTTATCATTCTCAAGGGCATAGATATGCTTTGCACTTGCAGCAGCAAACTCACTGCCCGGAAATTCACTGATTAACTGCTTAAACAAGGAAATCGCAAGTGTTGGGTTCTCGTCCAGAGCTGCATCAATTGCGGAGTAAAATACGACTGCGTCGTTGTCTTGGTCAATCGTTCTTGGAATGCCAGGATCCCATACGGGATCAAGATAATACCCAATCTCACCTGCATCAGGTCCAATGCATTCAGGATAAAATCTACTCTCAGGTGGCATAATCGCTACATCATGTTGGTTCCTATATCCCCAGAAGTTCAGCCGCATTGGTCTACTGCTTTGCAAGTTTGGACACTGAATCAAATATTTATCAAAAGTGATAGGGTCATAAGCGTTGTCTACGATCATATTCCGCTCTCCGTCGATAAATAGATTAGCAGAATCTACAAATAGAATTTCTTGTAACTCATTATTGCCAATGTATGAGTCTTCGTTATCAATGGTATTGCCAATCGTTACATTACTCACTCTATATGCAGTGACGCCTTTGTTGTTGTTGGCAATCATGCATCCTGTAAGATTTCCGATAGAATTGTAGAACCTTACTCCAACTCCAGCATTATCTGTAATCTCACAGTTCGAAATAGTATAGCTGTACATTCCATTTGTTTCATAAATACTGATTCCATTACCGGAGTTGTGGGAGAACGAACTGTTGTTGATTGCATAATCCCTGCAACTTTGCATCTCAATGCCATCGCCAGCTCCACTTACATTTACGTTCTCAATTTGAAGCTGAGAAGTATTATAGATTTTGATTGCAGGTGAGTTCCTGTTGAGACTATTAACAGTAACCGCGGTGAGGCTCGTTTCGTTTGAGTTCGAAATATCAATAGAGCCAGTGAAATTGGAGTTGTTGATAGACACGGTAGCATCGCTACTTATGAACTTCGCATTAATGAAAGTAGATCCATTAACTACAATGTCACCATTCAATTTCCGAAGATTGCACCGACTGAAAGTAGCGTTGTTTATAGTGCTATTTGTTTGATTGTCGATATACAATCCATCCCAGTTTAACCCACCGACTGACGAAAACACAACGTTATCACCAATAGTCAAATCACCATAGACATTGATAGCATTGCCTTTTATCTGATCATAGGAAGTTGCTATGCCTGTGATTGTGGCATTATCAATGTATAATGAAGCTCCATCTTCAATTATTATTCTCGCATTTCGATTCTTAGATAGCATGCTGAGATTAACATCAGCCAAAATAGTCAAGCTTCTGCCAGCAGGAACTATGACGTCATATTTAAGGTCCTGATTAGTCGCCCATACTTCCCCACCTGTTGGTACGATATGCTTTAACAAGGGGATATGGTTTACCTTGGTTACCGAAACATCAGTATAAGGGAAGCTACAAACAGCATTGCCATTTGAGTCAGTTACTCGAAGTTCTGATTGTGAGGAACTTGCATTCCAGAAATGAACCATAGCATTAGGGATTGCTACATTAGTCTCAGCATTCACAACATGTATTGAGTTGTTTTGGGTGCT
>JALOAP010000486.1 GCA_023228745.1 Dehalococcoidia bacterium
TGTCGGCCAGCACGACCTCCCAGCCCAGGGGCTTACATTCGTAGGTCAGGTGCGTTTGCGAACCGTACTGGATCAGCGTGTCGGAGCGCACGAGGTCAAGGTGGAAGAAGTACTCCTTGAAGGCCTCTTGTTTGTAGCCCAGCGCCAGGATGAACTTCCGGAAGCCAAAGTGCGCGTAGTACCGCATGATGTGCATGACCATGGGCTGGCCGCCGACGGGCACCATGGGCTTGGGGATGAATTCGGTCTGCTCTTTCATGCGGGTTCCGGTACCGCCACACAAAATGCAAACTGGTATATTCTTCATTGTCCCTCCTCCCCGAAATTCAACATTGCATTTTTGCCATAGTATTTAATTGCCTCTTTATCGTAGGCCTTGGCCGCCTCTTCTTTTGATGTAAAAACACCAATATATATATGCTTATTGTTGACTCTTATTTGTGCGATCCATTTTCCGAGTTTTCTATGGAATGTTATTCCTCGATACCCGGTTGTATTGTTCTTTCGTATCATAACGCAATTATATTGATTTAATGAATGGGTCACGATGCGAAGGTTTGCTTTTCTATTATCAAGTGTGTTTCTGTTAATGTGATCACATATCGCTTTATCTCCAGAATGCAACTGCATAATTTGCCTATGCATTGGTATATGTATTTTTTGTTTATTGATCATTTTATCGCGGTATGCATAGAATAGATTTCTCTTTTTACATGCATACCATTTGTATTTTGATAATTCGTCAAAGTCTTCGGAATCAATAATTACTGACAATCCCCTTGTCAGAGAGATCCTTTTTACGTTCTCGATCCCAATATGGGCTATGGCACTTTGGACATACGTTGACGACTGGTTTTCGCGGGAACCATTCATGGAGACACCTCCTGCACGTTAGTTTTTTTAACACTATTTTCATGGTACCTCCATTACAATAATCATATTACTATAGTCAATCTTTATTTGATTCGTTTAAGCCAGCCATGCGGTGCCGCAGTCACCAGCGCCCGCTTCTCGACCTCCAGATCCCGGACGAACTTCTGGTCCGCCCTCTGCTCCCACAGCCACCTTGCCACCGCCGTCATGGGATTGTTGCCCGGACCCCACGGGCGGTCGGCAGGCTGCTCGGTCATGTGATGCTCGATGGCTGTGTCGAAGACCACGAGGTATGAGCCGACGCTGACGAGCGGCGAGTACAGGCAGAGCTCCTTGTAGACGTGGTCCTCGGTGTGGTTGGAATCGAGGCAGGCGAGGACGGTGGCGTTACATGCGAGCTGTTCCCTGATGGAGCGAACAACGAACGCCTTCGTTCTTCTTGTAGAGCTGTCGCCTTCAATAATGCTTATCCTGCCGCGAAGTGGACCGTGGACCAACGCAGCCATGTTTTCTTCCCTTGGGTCAATGTCCACCGTCACCACGACTCCCTTGCCAATCGCCTCCAGCACGCTCGCATAGAACACCGCAGTCCCGCCGAACGCCATGCCGGTCTCGATGATGACATCGGGCTTGATCTTCCATATCAACTCCTGCATGACGAACATATCACTCGGATACTGGAGGATTGGCCTGCCCATCCAGGTAAAGTTCTTGGTGTAGTTCGTCCTGACGAGGTGCTTGGTGAACTCGTGTGCCGCACACCTCAGCCCTGCATCCCCGATGTTCCTGCGGACCTGCTCATCCCTGTCGTGTTCGTACTGTTCAACGGGATTCATCGATCTTCTCCTTGCATTTCTGGAGGTAGAAAGCCGCCCACTCATGCCCCGGATACCTCCTCAACACCTCCTCGAAGCACCGGGCCGCCACGCCATAATCACCCACCTTCATCCTCCGGTTGTTGTGAAAATTCAGGTCCAAGTTCATCTGGTAGACCTCTGCCTCGACCTCCGCCGGATCCTGCACGACCTCCACGAACGTTCCCGTCTTTCTGTCGTATTCGTTGTGCCGCCACCGGATCACGTACTTCTTGTCCACGATATCCTCGATCTTCTGGGGTTCGATCCAGCCGTTTTCCAGACAGTCACGGTACAACTGGCTGCCCCTGACCGGCGTCGCCATGTTCAGGCCCGCCCAGTCAAGGTCAGATTGCGCGATCCAGAGCTTTGTGTCGTCCCTGTCGGCGGGAAGCTCCCCCGGCATGCCCATGACGAAGAACCCGTGTACGAAGAAGTCCTCTTGCCTGAGCATCCGGATCGCCCAGTCGGCCTCCTTGAGCGTAACGGGCTTCTTCATGATGTCAAGAACCTGCTGGCTCCCCGACTCGATGGCCAAATACGCGGTATCCATACCGGCCCTGCGCATAAGGCCCGCGATCTCGTGATCGATAAACGCCACGCCCAAGCCATTGGGTGCCTCGATTCTCAAGTTGAACGGGATGAGACGTCTGAATAACTCCTTGGCGCGGCGCTTGTCAAGCAAAAGCTGGTCGTCGTAGATCGTCAGGACATCCATGCCGTAGTCGTCGATGAGTCTCTCGACGTGGCGGATGATGGCATCCACGCTGGCATAGCGGACCTTCTTGCCGTGGATCGCGGCGTTCGAACAGAACGTGCAGGAGAACGGGCAGCCGCGCGTGGTCATGAGGAAGAACTGCTTGTGTCTGTCGTGGTCCACGAAGGGCGAGAAGGCTTCCTTCATGTTGTAGGCGTCGGGGTTGACGAAGGAGTAATCGATGTTGATGAGGGGGTCGAGGTTCTGGATGTTCTGCATGACGGGGACATGATCGCGCTCCCTTGTAACCCACGCCGGGTTGGCTAGCATACTGACCTGCCGGTCCATGGGATCGCAGGATAGCAATTCATGTATAACCTCCTCCCCCTCCCCGAAGCACACGGCATCCAAGTCGGGTTGCTCGTCCAGAATCTCCCTGTACGAGTACGAGGCCGCGGCGCCGCCCAAGATCGTCATGCAGCCGTATGACTTGGCGATGGCCAGCAGCGGCTTGAGGTGGCGGTAGGAGTTGTCGAACATCATGGAGAAGCCCGACCTC
>JALOAP010000487.1 GCA_023228745.1 Dehalococcoidia bacterium
CCATGTCTTCTTTGAACACTCCCTGCATTCGCTACGTCCTTTGTTGAAACAGCCAGTCAACGACAAAAAAAGAGTAACAGGGGAACTCCCTAAATTTTCGCTATAAACATGGGAGCCAGTCCACAGAAATTGCCCCGCAAGTTTCATTACCCCACAACTGTATAAATTTCTCGATAGAGAAAACACCTGTGAGATCTTCAACACTCCTACCATATTCAGGATGTCTGCCCTTGGAATTAGTGGTGGTATCCTTGGAGAGCCATCCTATGTGAGCGACACCGATGACGTTGGAGTTGAAGTTCGCCTCAAGAGCGCCAGTGCAGTTGCCACAGTCTCCATTGACCTGGCAGTCCTTTCTGGTCTTGACCTCGGTGTTCTTCTGGAGGTGCTCGGCGTGGGTGTACATCTCGACGACCACGGCTCCTATGTTGTAGTTCTGGACACAGAGCTTCTCGATCCACTTCTGGTCATAGGTGCCGGTCTGGTAGCTCACAGGCATGTACTCGAACTCAGCCTCCTTGGTAAAGTTGATGTAATCCCCACAACACTCCTCGGTACCATCAGACGGCTTATTAAAGGGGTCTCTCAGAACCTCGATCTCGGTCCTCTCAGTGATAACGTTTCCGCTTCCAGACTCCTTCTCTACCAGCTTGTTTCCAACAAGACCCGCCTGGGTCTGGATGATGGTCTCTACGTTCTTGTAGCCGACGCCCTTCACATCAGCCTTCTCGTACATGTAGTTGGCTGCGCCAGCCATGCCCACCAGGGCGATGCAAGCCACCAACAGAAGTGCAAGTATCTTTTTCATTTCAATACCTCCGCCACGCCCCCGGAGGACTACCCCCTGGACCCTCCGAATTCACGACCCGGAGGAGCATCAGCAACGCGACACCACCTTCGTATCCGATCATTATATATAAACCTTACGGGGAACTGCCCTCCCGATTTCCCAGACCTTCCCAACATCCGACCCTCAGCTTTACTACAGAGTGCCCCTAGAACGCGCCACGATCCATCCTGACGGACTTTCAGCCTCAAGTCTGAATATCTATCCACATTTGACGCCCGGTGAACTCCTCCCACGTCCTGAAGGGCGGGGCTTCCCTGCTTTTTCTTCGGGTTACGCCGTCATAGCCCTCTGGCATAATCGGGTCGCGTTTTGCGGGAATTTTCGGTTCCCCCATCATCGTGTAAGTTTGGCGTATCCAGGGACTAGTCACTCGGCTCTCTTTCGCGTAAGAAGTCATGGAGCACATCGGGGGCATTTTAGGGGGTGTTCCCTCCCTAGAGCCGAGCGTGTTTCTCCACCCGGCGTACCTTATCAGGGTACAGATCCTCCAAGCAGCACTTTGAGCCTTCGAGGAGTCATATCATAACCTTATATAGTAGTTGCATCCTATATAAGGTTATGCTTACCACACTACAGGTTAGGACAGAAACCAGAGATCGGCTAAAATCGGTAGGTAGGAAAGGGGAAAGTTATGACACACTCATTAATCGGTTGCTGGACGAGCACACATGTAAGGGGTACGATTCATCCCCACCCTAAAGGATGGGGACTTCTCTACCCCTTAACCCCAAGAGTTAAAAATACGACGTATTCAGTAAATTATAATAATGCCTCCATAGATCTTGCTCTCCTCGACCGCTGTGGGGCTGGAACCTAGAACAACCATTTGAAATCAGAAGTACGTCCGCTGATAGCGATATCCTCGGACATCACAGGATCGCATCAGATCATCCGTGTCGAAACTACCTTCAGTAATTATGCATTCTTTGTTCATTCGAAATATATAACTAATGACGCCCGTGGCTTGCTGCTAACGATATTTCCAAGCGACTTTATTTCTGGTGTTACTATACAAACGTAGAGTAACACGCGGTAACACTTCACCCCAGATCTACCTGGATCTTCACCGAATTCAAACGAGGCGTACTCTCTATATAATATATATATTCTTTTTTCTTTTAAGTAATAAAGGGATAAGTAGTTAAAAGGGGGGTCCATCTCCTGGTTTTGAGAAATTGCAAACCAGCTACAAATTGGGTATACGTTGTGGATTGAGAACTTTGATGAAAGCGATTTTGTGATGGGAATTGTATCCGCTGCTATCTAATCAGCATCGATTTCGGAGTGATTATGAAGTAATTGAAAATTTCTCCGTTCTCATACGTTATAGGAATATGAGAAGTGGGGGGGTATATAAAGACGGAACTTCCTAAAAAATGCCGTTTATTATGGCTCGGTGAAATATATTAATAGAGTTCCTCCCGACAATATCCAACGCAACCAAACTACAACTCAAAACAAACACACTTGATTAGCAATACAACCAAACCATACATTAAAACAATCTTGCTTGATTAGCAATACAACCAAACCACGCTTTAAAACAATCGTACTTGATTCGGATGCTCTCTATATACATGTGGGTACATCTATATACCCGGAGAAGAAAACCCATATAAGAATGTTTCGCAGCACCTAAATACTAGGATCATCTCCATCTATATAGGCGTTGCGAAAAGTTTAAATATGAATCGGAGGGAGTATTCCCCGGAAAGCTTACCAGGGAGTTATCAGGAGGGGTCCAGGGGAAACACCTTCCCCGGAAAGCTTACCAGGGAGGCTTCACCGATAACGATCTGCCTGTCCTGCCATTACTCCGTCTCACGCGATCCCCCCGCCCCGCAACAATCCTGACAAGATCCGGGCTCTGGAGAACGACCGGCTTAAGTGCTGTCATCCTCGGAGGGGTGATAGTACGTGGTTTAGTAAAATAGTTGATCGCATATACAAATGCATCAACGACATCATCGTAGTCACCGTTGGGGAAGTCACACACTTCCTTCAGCCAGTCATCGACCCATCTATTCCTGTGGGGTCCGGGGTTGGGTATCCACACGTGCTTAGATTCGACATCGGGTGACGCTGCCATAGCTCGGATCTCCTTCGACTTGCCGCCTGGGGGCACGGGCACT
>JALOAP010000488.1 GCA_023228745.1 Dehalococcoidia bacterium
GGGCGATATCGTCGAGCTCATCCTCGCCGAACGCCCCTACGCCGATGAAAACGCCAGGGAGCAAGTGGAAAAAGACCTCGGCCTGGATAGGCCGATGGTCGTCCAGTTCGGTGTCTATCTCGGCGATGTCCTGCGCGGCGATTTGGGCCAGTCCTACTGGACCAGCCGCCCGGTCACCGAAGAGCTGGAAAACCGCATGCCCGTGACCCTTGAGCTCGGCCTCTATTCCATCCTGCTCGGGCTCGTCATTGCCATCCCCATCGGCGTGCTCTCTGCGGTCCGCCAGGACACGTTCGCAGACTATGGGTCGCGGAGCTTCGCCATCCTGGCACTCTCCGTCCCGTATTTCTTCACGGCCACGCTCTTGATCGTGTTCCCGCCCAAGTGGGGGTGGGCGCCGCCGCTCACCTACAAATCCTGGGGCGATGGCCCAATCGACCACCTCTACTACTTCTTCTTCCCCGCGCTCCTGCTCGGCTTCAGCCTCGCCGGCAGCGTCATGCGGATGACCCGCACGATGATGCTCGAAGTCCTTCGCCAGGACTACATCCGTACGGCCTGGGCGAAGGGCCTGCGCGAGCGCTCTGTGATCATGCGCCACGGGCTGAAGAACGCGTTCATCCCGGTGATTACCATCGTCGGGCTCCAGGTCGGGGTCGCCCTCAGCGGCACCATCATCCTCGAGAGCATCTTCAACATGCCCGGCGTCGGGCGGTACCTCGTCGGCGCGATCACCCAGCGCGACTACCCGTCCATCCAGGGCGTCGTCCTCGTGCTCGCCATCGCCATCGTCATCGTCAACATCGCGGTCGACATCGCCTATGCGGCGCTCGACCCACGCATTCGCTACTCGTAGGGAGGGAGTGAGGAACCATGGCACAGACCCAGACCGACATCCTCACCGTTCCACCACTCGACGAGTCACTGCGGAAGCGGCGTCTCCCGTTCTACGTCGAAGTGATGGTCCGGCTCGTACGCGAAAAGCCACTCGGGCTCTTCGGCCTCCTGCTCGTCCTCATCTTCTTTGCCATGGCGATCGGCGCTCCGTGGATCGCCCCCTATGGCAAGAATGAGCTCGGCGCCGGCCCGCGCCTCGGTGATCCAACGTTCGATAACCTCTTCGGCACTGATAACCTCGGCCGCGATGTCTTCAGTCGCATCGTCTACGGTGCGCAGGTCTCGATGACTATCGGCTTCGTCGCGATCGCAATGGCGACCCTCCTCTCGCTGGTCATCGGCATCCTCAGTGGCTACTTCGGTGGCTTTGTCGATATGCTCGCCCAGCGGCTGGTCGATGGCTTCATTGCCTTCCCGGGCCTGGTGTTCATCCTCGCGGTCGGCGCCATCTTCGTGGACTACGACCTCCCCGGGTTGCCTAAGAGCGGTGTCTTCCAGACGCAAAACGTCATCCTTGCGACAAACATCGGCGTGTTACTCGGGGTTGGCTCCTCGCGCATCATTCGTAGCGCGACGCTCACGGTGCAAAGCCAGGCCTACATGGAGGCGTCGCGTGCCATCGGTGCGACCCATTCGCGCATGATCTGGGTGCACGTGCTCCCGAACGTGATGGCACCGGCCATCACGCTCGCCACGCTTGGCCTCGGCACCGCCATCCTGCTCGAAGCGTCGCTCTCCTTCCTGGGCTTCGGTATCTCGCCGGATACGCCCACCTGGGGTGGCATGCTCAACCGCGAAGCCCGCACGTACATGAGCCAGCATGCGTGGCTCGCCATCTTCCCGGGCGCCGCCCTCAGCCTCGCCGTTTTCGGCTTCAACATGCTGGGTGACGCCCTCCGCGACCTGCTGGACCCCCGGCTTCGCACCGGCTAGGCGGGTTCGCTGCAAGACACACCTGCGAGAGGGGCCCCGGCCCCTCTCGCAGGTGTCCCTGGCACCGGGCATGAAATCCGACTGTGCAGCCCGGACAGCGTGCCGATGATCGAAGCGTGGGCAAGATCGGGCTCATCGCCCTTGTGCTGATGTTGTTCGCGACCGCCCGCTGCTACGACGCGGATGTCGAAGCGGCGGTGGAACGGGTGCCCGTGGTCGGCGCCATGCTCTTCCCGTCACCGACGGTGCCCCCCTACCTCGAGGCCATCGGCACGCCGGCCGCGCCCCAACTGGGCGACGCGGACATGGCCGATTGGTTCAACGCCGACGCCGAAGATCCGTATGACGTCGCTCGCTGGAGCGCAATAAAGACGTTCGCCGCGACGATGGGGACCTCCGACGGCTTTGCGGCTGCCTGCAAGAAAGCGAGCGCGGCGGCCGGCGCCGATCGTACCGCCAACCCGGAACTTGGTGCCCTCGCCTGCAGCGACAACGGAACGGTCACGCATCTGCAGCGCTTCGCTGCCCAGGTGCTCGCCATGCAGGCCGAAGTGGCCCTCTGGTACCGGGGAGCACCGGGAGCGAGCGAGGCAGCGATCGACGCGCTCCAATCGCAGATCCGGCTCGCCTGCGGCTACGATATTGTCGGTCGCCAGCCCGCGGGCTCCGTCTTCGAAACTGCCTGTACGGTCGTGACGAACGGTGGTTACGGCGATGGCCCTGGCGCCTTTGCCGCCCTGGGCGATACCTACCGGGCGATCGCGGACGAGCTGGCGGCTATGGACCCGACGATCGAAGACGAACCCGCGTATTTCGAGGCCACACCATGATCTGCGCCGGGAAAGGACAGGCCGCGTAGTGGCATCCGTGAGGCTTCCGGTCGATCTGCTGCAGACGCTGCTCGACGAAAGTAGCGACCAGCTCTTCGTGGTCGAAGCCGCAACGGGGCGCGTCATCGACTGCAACATGGGCGCCTGCGTCGCACTCGGGTACACCCGGGAGGAACTCCTCGAACGAACCGTCGCCGACTTCGACCTCACCTACACGCTGAAGCGCCGAAGCGAGCTCGCAGATGCGGCTGCGGGAGGCGAAGTCGACACCGTCGCGCAGTATCAAAGGAAGAACGGCGAAGTCTTCCCGGTCCGCGTGAA
>JALOAP010000490.1 GCA_023228745.1 Dehalococcoidia bacterium
GCACCAGTGCGAACGGGTAGTCGTCTTCGAACGCCGCCACGACGTTCGCGCACGGGATCGGCGGGTCGACGTCGAAGGCTGGGCCTGCGAGGTCCGCATACTGGCGAAGCACAATTGCTGGCCCGCCTTCGCCGCCCGTCGCGAGCCGGTAGCCGTTCCCTTCGCGCACGCGATCTCCATCGAACACCACGCGGTATACCTTCCCAAACGTCTCCACACCGCGGAGGTCGATGCGGAGCGCGCTGAGCACTGCTCCACACTGCTGGCACACCTCCCGGGCTTCCGCATACCGCCAGCACCGCCCCGTGTGGATACCAGGACGGAGCACAAACTCCGTCGGTTCGGGCCAGGTGCGGCGTGAATGGAGACAAGGGCGGATGTTGCTCATCTTCCTGCCTGGGGGAGGGTCCCGCTCGGAGGTGCAAAGTCTAGATTTGCGCGAATTTGTACGCCAATCCAATAAAACGTTACTTGTCGAAGGCGGCCCCAGTTGCCGCTGCGACGATTCTTCATCGGCCGTGCAATCCTTCTGTCAACTTCGGCCGTCAGCGACCGCGGCCGTGCTTGACAGCCGGCGCATGGCGTGACAAGTTTGTGACTCAGACTTAGTGTCGCAGTGACACTAAGTCGGCCAGGAGGAGAGCCATATGACCACGCTCACGACCAGCTCCGCCAGCCGCGAAGAGCTCCGCGCGCACTACAACGATCCCGGCACGTGCCCCACCGATTCGCTCGTGCCGATCCCCCTGGCGGATGAACCCGCATTCGTGAGCTGGCAACAGGACATCCCTCGTGCCTACCTGCAGGCGAGCCCGGAGGAACTCGAACGCCGCATCAGTGTCGCCCGCGAAGCTCTGGGCACGAAGCTGCTCATTCTCGGCCACCATTACCAGCGCGATGAGGTCATCCAGTACGCCGACCTCACGGGCGACTCGTTCAAGCTCGCCCAGCACGCCGCGAACCAGACCGAGGCCGAATACGTCCTCTTCTGCGGTGTCCACTTCATGGCTGAATCGGCCGATATCCTCACGCCGCCAAATGTGCGCGTGATGCTCCCGAACCTGGCCGCTGGCTGTTCGATGGCCGACATGGCCGACCCGGACGATGTCTACGAAGCGTGGGACGTCATCGAAGAGATGCTCGGTGACGGCACGACCGTCGTCCCCATTACCTATATGAACAGCACCGCCACCCTGAAGGCCTTTGTCGGCGAACACGGCGGGATGGTCTGCACTTCCAGCAACGCCGAAAAGAGCTTCCGCTGGGCATTCGAGCGTGGCGAGAAGATCCTCTTTTTCCCCGACCAGCATCTCGGCCGCAACACAGCCCACGCGCTCGGCATTCCGCTCGAAGAGATGGTGCTGTGGAACTACCGCCTGCCGAGCGGTGGCGTCACCCAGGAACAGCTCGAACGCGCAAAGGTCATCCTCTGGATGGGCTGGTGCAGCACGCACCAGCGCTTCAGCGTCGACCAGATCGAGAAGGCCCGCAAGGAACACCCGGGGATCAACGTCATCGTCCACCCCGAATGCCGCGCGGACGTCGTGCAGGCCGCGGACCAGAACGGCTCGACCGAGAAGATCATCCGCGCCGTAACCGACGCTCCTCCAGGCACCGCCTGGGCCGTCGGCACCGAGATCCACCTCGTGAACCGGCTCGCGCAGAATAACCCGGACAAAACGGTCTTCTGCCTCGACCCGGTGGTCTGCCCTTGCAGCACCATGTACCGGATTCATCCGGCCTACCTCGCCTGGGTGCTCGAAGGGCTGCTCGCCGGCCACGTTATCAACGAGATTCGCGTCGACGATGAGACCCGTAAGTGGTCGCTCGTCGCCCTCGAACGGATGTTGGCCCTGCCGTAGCGCGGTCAGACCACTCCTCTGCCGCCACGTAGCCGGGCCGGCCGCCACCGGGTGTGCACTCGCGTGTTCGCCGGGTTTCGCACACCCGTCGCCGTTGTCGCGTCCGCGCCGGTCGCGTAGTGTTAGCCGCACTTCAGACCGAGGTGTGCCAGTGTTCAAGGGTGTGGATCACGTTGTCATCGCCGTGAAGGATCTCGATGCCGCCGTCGAGCGCTATGAGACCATCTATGCCACCAGCGTCAGCGAACGCAGCGAAGCGCCCGCAGCGGGCATGGCGATGGCCTTCTTCCGTTTCGACGACTCCTACATTGAGCTCGTCTCCGCGATGGGCGACCAGGGGCCGATCGCGAAGCGCCTCGCCGAGCAAGGTGAAGGCGTCCACCTCGTGGCGATGAAGGTCGATGACATCGAACAAACCCTTACCCACCTGCGCGAAAAGGGCATCCGGCTCGTCGGCGACCCGGGCCCCGGCAACCCGGTGACCGGTCAGGTGTTCATCCACCCTTCCGTCACTGGTGGAGTCCTCACCCAACTGGTCCAGCGCTAGCTCGCCGCCTGCGCCCCGTTGGCCATCGCCACGAGCTCCTCTGGGAGCTTCTCCTCGACTTCGCGGACCTCGGCGCAGGGAAGTCCTGCCTGCTCCGAGTGGCGCCACACGTCATCGGCCGATCCAGCCTCGTAGATGCAGAGCGTCTCCTCCCGCTCGCCGTCCCAGAACGTGCGGATCCACCGCATCCCGGGGTAGAACGGCACACACGCGAGCGCCCGGAAGCCCGCAGCATCCACGTCGGTCGCTGCTGCCCCGGGGAACGGCCGTCGAATCGAATAGAGTGCCATCCCTTCGCCCTCCCACCTGTATTCGAGAGCGTTATTATCCGTCCGGGGTCAAGCGTCAATATCGCCGGGTGTTACCGGTTCCAGCACCGACTGCAGGTCCGATGCACGGATGCGGAGCGCGCGCTGACCCGCGAGCCTGCTCGCGCGCAGGCGTCCTGAGCGGATCCACGCCCGTACGGTCTGCACGTGCACTCCGAGGTACTCGGCCGCATCCTCGGGCGAGTACAGCCGCTCGTCCGCTGCGGGTTGTTGGCCCC
>JALOAP010000491.1 GCA_023228745.1 Dehalococcoidia bacterium
TTGGAGACATGATCCCTCACATCAGCGATTCAGCCGATCCCACTTTTTCAGCACCCTGCTAGGGGCCCCGGTCCCGGGGCCTTTCCTTACCCGCTGGCCCCACGGCGTGGCTCCAGGGGGCGTCGTACACTGGCGGCATGGGGTTCTACTACGGATCGAACTCGCCGCCGCCAGACGACGATAAGCCCGGTGGCTTCAAAGAAGCGATACTCATCACGTGGATCGTCTTCCGCGTGCTGGCGGTGCCACTGGCGATCCTGTTCGGAGGCATCGCCTTCCTGGTGGCCCTGTTCTACCTGTTCACGTGGCATCCGCTGGCCGGGCTGGGTGGCATTTTGCTCATCGTGGCGGTAGTCGCCGCGCGCGCAATCTGGGAGTGGCGGCACCCGCCAACACTCGAATGAGTGGACATTCTGACAGTGGCATCAAGGCGCGCGTCCGCACGGTGCGGGAGCGGATCGCGGCGGCGTGCGAGCGGGCAGGGAGAGACCCGGCCGGTGTGACACTCATCGCCGCTTCCAAGACACAGGGGCCAGGGGCGGTGGCGGCCGCCTGGCGCGCGGGCATTCGCGACTTCGGCGAAAACCGCGTACAAGAGGCATTGGCGAAAATGCCGCTGGTGGAGGCGCTCACCGGCGCGGGCCTGGACGGTCCACGTTGGCACCTGATCGGCCACCTGCAGCGGAACAAGGCGAAGGCCGCGGCCGGGGCGTTTGTTATACTCCACGGCGTCGATTCGGCCCGCCTGGTCGACACCCTTGCCGGGTCCGGGCACGCGACGCGCATCCTGTTCGAAGTAAATGTGGCTGGCGAAGCAACGAAGCACGGCGCATCGCCGGAGGAACTCGACGCACTGATCGCGCACGCTGCGCGTTACCCGACGATCTCCGTGGAGGGCCTGATGACCGTCGCCCCGCTCGCCACCGACCCGGAGGACGTTCGCCCCGTATTCCGCGCGCTTCGTTTGCTTGCGGAGGCGCATAACCTGTCGACGCTCTCCATGGGGATGACGAACGATTTCGAAGTAGCGATCGAAGAGGGCGCCACGCATGTGCGCGTGGGCCGGGCGATTTTCGGAGTTCGAGCATGAAAGTGGCCATCATCGGTGGCGGCGTGATGGGCGAAGCAATCCTCGGCGCTGCGCTGGAACGAGGTGTCTTCGCGCCAGGGGACGCGACCGTATGCGAGCTCGTCGCACCGCGCCGCGAAGTCCTGCATGCGGAGTATGGCGTGCAGGTCACCGGGGACGACGCCGAGGCGATGAGTGGCGCGGACGTGGTGCTGCTCTCTGTGAAACCACAGGACACTGCCTCAATCGAGGGAAATCTGCGGTCGGAAGCGTTGCTCCTGTCCGTGATGGCTGGCGTCCGCATCGCGACCATCCGGCAGATCTTCCGGCATGAGCGCATCGTGCGGGTGATGCCGAACACGCCGGTGGCGGCGAAAGCCGGCATGAGTGTGTGGACCGCGACGCCAGACGTCGACGAGTCCCAGCGCAATCTCACGCGCGGGCTGCTCGCCGCGATCGGCCGCGAAATCTACGTCGCCGACGAAGCGAAGGTCGACATGGCGACCGCGGTGAGCGGCAGTGGCCCGGGGTACGTCTTCCTGTTCATCGAGGCGATGGTGGAGGGCGCCGTCGCGATCGGGCTCCCGCGAGCGCAGGCGCAGGAGATGGTGCTGCAGACGTTCCTTGGCTCCGCGCTCTACGCGATGGAGAGCGGGCGGCCGCCGGCGGAGCTCCGGGGGATGGTGACATCGCCCGGGGGGACGACGGCTGCCGGGCTACTCGAGATGGAGCGGGGTGCGTTGCGTGCGGCCATCATCGACGGCGTGGAAGCGGCACACCAGCGGGCGATCGAACTCGGAGGCGGGGCGTGAACGAGCAGATCGCGACGCTGTTCATCGTCTTCCTCTACTTGCTTATCGCAGCGCTCATTGGACGGGCGTTGATGAGCTGGTTCCCGGTCTCGCACGATAACCAGTTCGCCCGGGTTCTCTACCAGATAACCGAGCCGCTGCTCGAACCAGTGCGGCGCATCATCCCGCGGACGGGGATGATCGACTTCAGCACGATGGTCGTCATCATCCTGCTGTACGTGATGATTGCGGTGGTGCAGCAGGCCGCGAACGCCTGAGCGCTTTCCGCAGCTTTCGTCGTCTCTGGTATGCTGATCGCTGCTGATGGGCCGCCAGCCGACGGCGACCGCCAGCGGAGTCGAGCCATAAATCCCTACGTCGCGCAGTTCACGATCGTCTTCATCCAGATGCTGACGTGGGCCATCATTGCCCGGTCGCTGCTGAGCTGGTTCCCCATCGACCAGTCGAGCACGCTGTACCAGATGCTGTGGCGGACCACTGAGCCGATCATCGAACCGATTCGGCGCGTGATGCCGCAGACGGGCATGATTGACCTGAGCCCGCTTGCCGCGATCATCGTGCTGATCGTGATGGGGCAGCTGGTCGCGAACCTCACGATTACGTCTGCCTGAGCGGGTGGCCCCGAGGCTCGAAATATCGAACAGAGAGCCGGTTATGCCGGATTCGCCGGTACCTTCTGCCATCGAGGCACGTGACATTGTCCGCAGCTACTGCGAGCGGCGCGCCCTCGATCATTTCTCCCTTGATGTCCCTGCTGGTTCGGTGTTCGGCCTCCTCGGGCCGAACGGGAGCGGCAAGAGCACCTTCATCACGCTGCTGGCGGCGATGGAGCGGCCGGCAACCGGCACCCTGCACGTGCTCGGCAGCGCGCCGCAGGCCGCCTTGCGCGCGCGCGTCGGCACCGTGTTCCAGGAGAACGCACAGGACCCGCTGATGCGGGTCGACGAGACGCTGCAGCTCGCGGGCAGCCTTTTCGGGCTGGGCAAGCGCGACATCCAGCGCCGTTCGGCCGAGCTGCTCGAGGTGTTCGGGCTCGGTGGCCGCTCGCGGGAGCCAGTGTCGGCACTCTCGGG
>JALOAP010000016.1 GCA_023228745.1 Dehalococcoidia bacterium
CCCTGCTGCAGAGCCGAACCCCGAGCGGTGGAAGACTGAGATCGTTCAACCGCTCGCATCGTAGCCTCCCTCGTCGCTTCCCCGGCCACCCGGCATGAGCCGGGTGGCCGGGGGGCCGTGCCGTTGCCCGCGAGTGCCTGGAACGGACATGCTTCAACGTGCGAGCGTTCTCGCCCGCGGAGGTCTGCATGAAGTTCGTTCCCATCGAAGAGGCGGTGGGGATCGTGAGTCCCGGCGACCGCGTGTACCTGCACGGCGGCGCCGCCACCCCCCACGCACTCATCGATGCGCTCGTGGCGCGCGCGGCGGAGCTGCACGACGTGGAGATCGTGTCGTTGCACACAGATGGGCCAGCGAAATTCGCCGCGCCGGAGATGGAGGCGCACTTCCGGCATAACGCCCTCTTTATCGGGGCGAACACCCGGGCAGCCGTCCAGGAAGGCCGGGCCGACTACACACCGATCTTCCTTTCGGAAGTGCCGGCGCTGTTCAAGCCCGGCGGCCCCTTGCCGCTCGATGTGGCCTTCCTACATGTGACGCCGCCGGACGACGACGGGAACTGTTCGATGGGTGTCTCGGTCGATGTCGCGCTGGCCGCGGCATGGAACGCACGCACCGTGGTCGCGCAGGTGAACCCGAACATGCCGCACACAGACGGCCATACGTTGCCCTCATCGCTCATCAAGCGCGCGGTCTGGGTCGAAGCCAGCCTCCCCGAACCACACCAGGTGAACCCGGGAGAAGAGTACGCGGCCATCGGGAACGCCGTCGCTGCGCTCATCGACGATGGCGCGACGTTGCAGATGGGCATCGGCGCGGTGCCAAACGCAGTGCTGGCGTCTCTGCACGACCACCGCGACCTCGGGATCCATACCGAGATGTTCTCGGACGGCATCCTGCCGCTCGTCGAGTCGGGGGTTATTACTGGCGCCCGCAAGAGCATCCACCCGGGCGTGATTGTGAGCGCGTTCGTGATCGGGAGCGAGCGGATCTACCGGTTTGTAGACCGGAACCGAACGGTGCAACTGCGGCCAGTGGACTACACGAACAACGTGGAGGTGATTGCTGCGAACACGAAGATGGTGGCGATCAATTCGGCGCTCAGTGTCGACCTTACCGGCCAGGTCGTGTCGGACTCGATCGGCCCACGATTCTATAGCGGTATCGGCGGGCAGGTGGACTTCATCCGCGGCGCGGCACGGTCGGAAGGAGGCGTGCCGGTCATAGCGCTCCCTTCGACGGCGAAGGACGGGACCATCTCCCGGATCAGTGCGGAGGTGGCGGCAGGGGCGGGCGTCGTCACCACTCGCGGCGATGTGCACTGGGTGGTGACCGAGTACGGCGCGCGCAACCTCCACGGACGCACCATCCGCGAGCGGGCACGGATGCTGATCGACATCGCGCACCCCGCCTACCGCGCCGAGCTGGAGGAGCAGGCGGGACGCCTGGGCTACCTCGGGCGGGCCTGGGGCGGTGGCCCGGCTGCGGTGAAGGACGATGCCTGTGTCCTGCCTACTGCCTCCGAACGCGCCCGGCGCCTGCACAGCTAACCGGGCACTAGCGATAGGCCGCTTCCAGCGCCTCCATCTTTTCCGCGAGGTCCGCCATCGCCTCCGCATCGAACCAGCGCACGGCGGGTGCGAAGACGTGGTTCTCTTCGTCCATAAAGTGGCCCTGGAAGAGGTCATCGAGGATGCGCACAGTGCCATAGAGCCCGTTGAGGACCGCAGGCGACGGCGCCGTTGCGGCATCCCGGAGGCCGTCGTTCAGCTTCGCGACGCCTTCGAGCAATTCGTCGTGGTCCGTGTCGATAGTGCGGAGCGTTTCCCGGATCTCCTCACTCCGATCCCGGATCTCGTCGTGCTGGGCGAACATGTCGACCATCATGGCTTCGACGTCCTCCTCGGCAGCGACCCGCACGGCAGGGAAGAGGACGGCCTCCTCCTTCTCGATATGCAGCGCGAGGTCGACCTCGGCGTAGGCGGAGAGGTCGCGCACGAGCTCGAGGGCGTGGGTGACCAGCCCCGGTTCCGCGCTCTTGGAGCCGGCGGCCGACAGTGCTCTCCGCACCTGCATCACAAGCTCCTCGATGAAGCGGTGGTCGCGGACGAGTCCGGCGAGTGGTTCTGGCAGGGGACCCACAACTCCTCCATAGCGCGATTGCGAGGGGCCCATGCTACCGAACCCTCCGCTCCGGTGGCACCAGAGAAGGCCCGTGCCGAGCCCGGGAGCGTGCGGTGGCCGCAGCGGGACAAAGTGCCGACAATCGAGCCATGTGGTTCTTTCGCAGGCGGCGCCCGGAAGCCGCAACGCAACTCCCTGGCCCTTCGTTCGGCGAATGGGCGCTGCGCTCCTTCGCGAGCGACGAGCCGGTCCCGGGGATGACGTTCGCCCGGCTGGAGCAAGTCTGCAGCAACGCCGCGTCGCTCCTCTGCGGCGCCGCCTACGCGGAGCCCGAGGCAGCGCGTGACGCAGCCCCGAGCGATGCCACGCTCGCGGAGGAGGCATCGCTGATGGCGCGGCGGACGGCGGACGGCTTCAAAGCGGCGCTGGCCGACCGCGACAACGCGGTATTGGCGTGGCCCTGGGACCACCTGGCGACGCGGCTGGCATGGCAGGCAACGCGGAACGAGGCCACCCTCGAACGCGACCTGGGTGACGGCCTCTGGCAAATTTCAGCGCTCTACGCGCTCCGCCACCGTGAACAACTCCAGCATGTGCTCTCGCTTTGGGACCAGGTGGCATCGGGCGTGCTGACCGGCGCGCAGTCCCGGCGACCAAGCCTCGAGCGGATGGGCCGCGAAGCGCTCGCCGCCTATCGGAGCGGTGTTGTGAGCCTCAGCGCCGGGCATCCCTGACGCTGCCACGGGATGTCCTGGTCCCTTAGTTCGAGCCGAGCGGCCCGAAACCTTCCGGGGGGTTGTCGCCGAACTCCTCGATGATGCGCTTGGCGAGTTCGTCGAGCTGCTCTTTGGTGATGCCCATCCGCTCCATAGTCTGCTGCATGAGCCGCTGGACTTCGCCCATGTCTTCGCGGATGAGGGCGTCGGCCAGTTCGAGCTGAGTTTCAACCGCAAGGAAACGCTCGCGCCGCTCCGTCTCGTTTTCGGTGGAGAGGATGGACGACATGAGCCGCGTGAAGAGCGTCGATGTCCGCGCGATGCGGATGCGGTCTTCGTGGTGCGGCGGGAATTCGCCAGTGACGGCGACTTCGAGCCCGGTGCGCTTGTCGGAAGCGACGTATTGTTCGGCCATTGGGCTCAGCATAGCTGTCTGCAAACGTGGCGTCGCCGGGATGCGGGAAGCGTGAGAATTACGTTAGGATTTGCGCCTTCGGTGGAGTGGCGGGTTTCCGGGCATTGCAACCTGCGTCGCAGGGTCGAAAAGTACAGGGACGCCCGTGTGTCACGCTGCTGCAACCGGCGGGAAGGAAGTTCAGTGCAGGAGTCTTGGCCACTATCGGGGGTCGGGAGCGAATCCCGGAACGAGGCCGCGATCCTCGACCACCTCGCGAGCCGTGCCGCGGAGGGCGACCGCAATGCGTTCGAGCAGATCTTTAACCTGCTGGCCGACGAGCTCTACACCTACCTCCGGGGCCAGTGTCAGAACGAGACGGTTGCCGAAGACCTGCTGGCCAACACCTTCCTCAAGGCGTGGCGTTCGGCGCGGCGTTACCGGGTGGGCTCCCATCACTTCCGTCGTTGGATCTTCGCCATCGCGCGGAACGAACTTCGCGACCACTGGCGGGCGAGCCAGCGCACCTTGCCAATCATCGATCTCGACCTGGCGGAAGAAGTGCCTGAGGCACGGGACGACCCCGCCGATGTGCGGCGCTTCGTGGCGCAGGCGCTTGCGACGCTGACCGAGGAGCAACGCCAGGTAGTCGTCTTGCGCTACTTCAGCGAAAAGTCGCACGAAGAGATCGCGGCCCTTATGGGGAAACGGGAGGGGGCAGTTCGGCAGCTCTTGCTGCGCGCGCTGCGACGCATGCGAAAGGTGATGGCCGATGCTGCGCCGTAGACCAGACGGGACGTACGAATTCCGGCAGGTGGAGCAGTGGCTCGCCCTTGGAGCTCCGCAAGCGCTTTCGCCGGAGCGAAAGGACGCACTGCGACTGCACATTATGTCGCGATTGGGCGAGCAGGACTCTGACCGCCAGCTCCTCCCGCCGCTGGTGCGCGAGCGCTGGATTGCGATACCGGCCGGCCTCGGCATCGCCGCTGCTGTCCTTGCAGCGAACCAGAACCTTCAAATGCGCGACGCCACCGAGGACGGCACAACCATCGCCCACGCGAACGGGACCGTCCTCGTCGATGGCCGCGTCACGAGCCGCATCGCGCCGGGCGAGAGCGTCCGTGCGGTCACCGTAAGCTGGGTCGGCGTCGGCGATGAGGTGAACGTCGGCCTGGATTCCGGGGCAGAGTTCCGGTACTTCGAAGAGACGAGCGTGCTCCGCATCGAACTCGCCGCGGGCGATGTGACTGTGGTGAGCAAGCGTCCGGACGTGGTCGTGCAAGCGGCAACCTTCAGCGCGCGGATGCGGGAGGCGGCGAGCCTCCAGGTCGATGAAGTTGCGGACGGCCGCATGTTGACCGTTGTCGAAGGCACGGTCGAAGTGCGCACGGGAGGGCGGCTGGAGATCCTGCGCGCCGGCGATCGCCTGTTCATCCCGAGCGAGCCGGGCGGCGGCCCGAACACGGGCGGTTCGCACGACGGGCAGGGCGGCCCCGCGGGACCGCAGGGCCCCGGCACGCTCCCCGGCGAGGACGAGCTCGTGCATGACCATGGCGGCGATGCGGACCAGCCGCGCGGTTCCTCGCAGCCGGGCGATGCTGAGCCGCCGGTCACAACCCCGGCGAGCCCGAATGCGCCCGGCCAGCCACCTTCGAAGAACAGCGGCAACCCGGCGGGGCCTCCCCTCCCGGCGCCCCCACCGGCGCCAACGGCCACGCCTTCGCCCGCCGGCGACGACACACCAACCCCGGCGCCGGCTTCGCCCACGCCGCCGGCAAGCCCCATGCACGGGAACCACAGCGAGGGCACACCGACGTCGACACCGGGGGGCAACGCACCAACACCAACGCCCACGCCGGGGAATGGCGGCACGAACAGCGGCGGCGGTGAAGGCGTCCCCGGCCTGCCGGGCAACGGCGAGCCGAACAGCGGCGGCGGTGAGGGCGTCCCCGGCCTGCCGGGCAACGGCGAGCCCAACAGCGGTGGCGGGAAGGGCGTCCCTGGTCTGCCGGGCAATGGCGAGCCGAACAGCGGCGGTGGGAAGGGCATCCCGGGCGTGCCGGGGAACGGCGGCGCGAACAGCGGTGGCGGGAAGGGCGTCCCGGGCGTGCCAGGGAACGGGAAGAGCGCCTGACGGCTTCGTATCGTAGGACGACTTGCCTCTGGTGCATCTGATGGCGGACGCTTAGGGCCGCATGGCTACCCCATCCCCCCAGGGTCAGGACATCCAACTCGAACCACCCACCGCCCGGCACGCCGACGTCACGCCGGCCGTCGAGGACCGCTCGTACATTGGCTATGTCGCGTCAGCGCTGGTGATCGCGCTCGCGGCGGGCTTTCTGCTCGCTGTGATCGTCCCGCTCACCGCGACGGGCACGCTGCCGTGGGACGAACGGCTGCCACAGCTCGTGCAGGCGCACGGCTGGGCTCAGCTCCAGGGCTGGGCCGGGCTGTTCGTCGCTGGCATGGCGATGCGCCTCATCCCGCGGTTCGCCGGCCGCCCGCCGATCCCGGTGCGGGTCACCCTGCCCGTACTCGTGCTGCTCGTTGTGGGCGTGGTCTGGCGGACGATCGCGCAGTCCTTCTTCACGGGCACGCTCGGCGAAGTGAGCCTCGTTGTCTCGGGGGTCATCGCCGCAGGTGGCACGCTCTCCGTGTCGGCCGTCCTCGCCGTGACGCTGGCGAAAGGGCGGAAGCGGCGGGAACCGTGGCGCTATTTTGCCTGGGCCGGCACGGCGTGGTGGGCAGCCTGGGGCGTGCTGATGGTCCCGGCCGCGATCCGCGCAGCCGACAACGGGCGCTTCATCCCCCTGCATATGGAAGACGTGCTCACGTGGCTCGTCATCTTCGGCGCGGTGGGGAACTTCGTCTGGTCCGTGCAAAGCCGCTCGGTGCCAGTGTTCTTCGGGCGAAAGACACCACCAATCCGAAAGGTGGTGGTGCCCGGGGTGCTGCTCAACGCGGGCGCCGCGCTCATCGTGCTCTCGCTGCTCGACCTCTCCCCCGAGGCGAACGAGCGGCTGCTCGGAGCAGGCTTCGTGCTCGCCGGGGGTGCCAGCGCCTGGCTCGCACCGATCGCGGGCTCCGTCTGGGGCGAAGCGCACCGGCTCCGGCCACGGGCACGGGCAGCCGCGCGCTATGTACTCGCCGCGAACGTCGCGACACTGCTTGGCGGGGTGCTGCTCGCGTGGAGTGGAGCGGCGAGCATGTTTTCGGGCGAATTCGAACTGTTCGGCTTCCGCGACGCCGCCCGCCACGCCTTCGGGCTGGGCATGATCACGATGCTCATCTTTGGCATGGCGCAGCTCGTCGCACCGATGTTCGCGCTTGCACGGGCCGAGGCACGCCCGCCGCGCCTCTCGGAGGTACTGCCCTTCTGGCTGCTGGTGACCGCCACGCTGTTGCGCATCCTCAGCGGCCTGCTGCTCGAAGTAGACAGCATCGATCTCGAGCCGCGGATGCACACCGCGTCACTGGCCGGGGCGATGGCGTGGGTCGCGATCGCACTGTTCGCCTCGACGGTAGTGCGGGCGGTACGAAGCGAGCCGCGGATGAAGGAACTGCTGGGCTTCCCGGCGCGCCCGGCGCGTTAGCCAACCTCTCTAGCCCTAATTGTCTTGGTCGATATAACGGCAATTGGCTCGCTGGCGCTTAAACTACGCGAGCGCCCGCAACGAGGAGGCCCTGATGAAGTTCGGCATCACAATGTTCCCAACAGACTATGCGATCCCGGTAACTGAGCTCGCGAAGGCGTGCGAAGACCTCGGGTTCGAATCGCTCTTCTTCCCCGAGCACACGCATATCCCGGTAAGCCGCAAGACGCCCTGGCCCGGGGGCACCGAACTTCCACGGGAGTATTCGCACACGCTTGACCCGTTCGTCACGATGTCGGCGGCCGCGGCCGTGACCACGAACCTGAAGGTGGGCACCGGAATCTGCCTCGTCATTCAGCGCGACCCCATCACCCTCGCGAAGGAGGTGGCGAGCATCGACCATCTCTCCGGCGGACGGATGCTGTTCGGCATCGGCGGGGGCTGGAACCGGGAAGAGATGGAGGACCACGGGACGGACCCGCGGAAGCGCTGGAAGGTGCTTCGCGAGCGCATCGAAGCGATGAAGGAAATCTGGACGAAGGACGAGGCGGAGTATCACGGCGAGCTCGTGAACTTCCCACCGCTCTGGTCGTGGCCGAAGCCGGTGCAGAAACCGTATCCACCGATCCTGGTCGGGGGCGATGGACCGCGGACGCTCCAGCGGGTGATCCGCTACGGCGACGAGTGGATGCCAATCTACGGCCGCTCCGCGGAGCACTTGCCGGAGCGCATCAAAGAACTGCAACAGCTCGCGAAGGATGCGGGCCGCGAGCCGATCCCGGTATCGCTGTTCGGTGCGCCGCCGAGCCCGGAGCACATCGAGACCCTCGGGCGCGCCGGCGTCACGCGGTGTGTGTTCGTGCTCCCGCCTGTGCCGGCAGACGAGGCACTGCCGCGGCTCTCACGCTATGCGCAGGCGGCAGCCGCGATTAGTGGGTAACCGCGGCTAGAATCAAGGCACTTGCATCGCAAGAGCGGCCCGGACGGCCTCGGCCCGGGCGGCTCCGGCATCGGGGATCTCGGCGCTCAGCGAGATGCAGAAGTACCAGCTCCTGCTCCCGTCGACGAGCTCCACGAACACCCACGGTTCAGTCGGCATCCAGCGCGCCACGGTGAGACCAGGCCCCGCATCGAACGGCTCACCCTGGGTCCCAGCCTGTACGGCGTGAGCAACGTAGTTCAACGTCGCGATGAGCTAGTTGCCCTCATCGCGCCAGTAGAACTCAACTTCGGGCAGCACCGGCAGGCCATCGGCAGCCGGGTTGCGCACCGTGACCGCCACGTCGCGAAGGCGGCCGCTCGTTCCAAGCACTCCCGGCGGCGCAGGGATTGGACGCTGGAGCTCCCGTTCGGCGAGCGCTAAGACTTCGTCGAGCGCCATCTCACCAAGGAGCTCCAGGCGCCCGGGTTCGTCATCGCGGGTCATCCCGAGAATTTCGCTGACATTCCACTTGGCGCCGTCGAGCGTCATGCCGAGGGACTCGGCGATCTCCGGGTTTGTCTTCCCCTTGGCGATGAGCGCGAGGACCGTCTGCTGCCGTTCGTTCAGCAAGCGGCTCCTGCACCCGGGCGTCCTGGAAGCGGCTCTATCGGCGTTCCACCGCCGAACCCTATCTTCCCCCCGGCCTACGTGTCACTACCCGATGGACCGCATGACGAACAGCGTTGCGCGGCTGACTCGTCGTCGCACTCGACGGCGCTGGGCCCTGACGGGCGCAGGGCGACCCGGTACCCTCAAGATGTGAACGTTCTCGCTATCGAGTCATCGTGTGATGAAACGGCCGCTGCCGTTGTGGTGGATGGCCGCACCGCGCTCTCGTCGGTGGTCGCAAGCCAGGTCGACCTGCACGCCAGGTATGGCGGTGTCGTCCCGGAAGTGGCTTCGCGCCAGCACCTGCGCAACATTGGCCCGGTGGTCCGCGAAGCGCTCGAAACCGCGGGCATCACGCTGGACCAGGTCGACGCCGTGGCGGGGACGCGCGGCCCGGGGCTCGCCGGGTCGCTGCTGGTGGGCTACAACACGGCGAAGGCGATTGCCTTCGGGCGTGGCTTGCCGTTCCTGGGCGTGAATCACCTCGAAGGGCACATCTACGCGAACTGGCTGGTCGAAGGGCCGGAACCGAAGTTCCCCGCGCTCTGCCTCGTGGTCAGCGGTGGCCACACGGACCTGGTGCTGATGCGTGGCCACGGCCAGTACGAGCGTCTGGGGGGCACACGCGACGACGCGGCCGGCGAAGCCTTCGACAAAGTCGGGCGGCTGCTTGGCCTACCGTTCCCGGGTGGCCCGCACGTGGCGAAGGCCGCGGAAGAGGGCGGCCCGAGCGAGCTGAGCCTGCCGCGGGCCTGGATCCCGGGCACCTTCGACTTCAGCTTCAGCGGGCTGAAGACGGCGGTGCTGCATATCGTCCGGGCGGGTAAATACGACACACCAACGGTGGCTTGGGAGTTCCAGGAGGCCGTCGTCGATGTGCTCGCGGGAAAGACTTCGCGGCTCGCGCGGGAACTCGGCGCGGCGGAGGTGTTGGTCGCGGGCGGCGTGGCTTCGAACACCCGGCTGCGCGAGGAGCTTCACCGGCGCTGCCCCGTGCCTGTCCGCATCCCACCACCGAAGTTCTGCACCGACAACGCCGCGATGATCGGCGCCGCCGCCGGCTATCGCCTCGCCCTCGGCGAGCGTTCGCCCCTCACCGAGGATATTTTCACGACGAACGATTGGGCTCGGGTCCAGTCGTCAGTCGTCAGCTCCTAGTCGGTAGTCGGTAGTCGGTAGTCGGTAGTCGGTAGTCGGTAGTCGGTAGTCGGTAGAGGATGTCGCCCGAGGACAAACGGTCCACGGGGGCATGGCGTGAACAGCTACAGGGACCTGGAAGTCTGGCGCGAGAGTATGGAGCTCGCCGTGGCGGCTTACCGCATAACCCGCGACTTTCCGCGGGAGGAGATGTTTGGCCTCACAGGCCAGATGCGGAGAGCCACATCATCGGTGCCGTTCAACATCGCTGAGGGCTACGCGCGACGCGGGAACCGCCAATTCCTGCACTTTTGCTATATCGCACGTGGGTCACTGGCGGAGAGCGAAACGCAATTGGAGCTCGCGCGCCGGCTCGGCTACGTGGAGTCCGCTGCATTCGAGGCGCTCTGGGAGCGGATGCAGGTGGTCGGGCGTCTCCTGAACGGCCTCATCCGAAAACTCGAACAGGAGCAGCGGTAGTTTTCCGACCACCGGCTACCGGCTACCGGCTACCGATCAAATCTCCAGGACGACCTTGCCGAAATTCTCGTTGGATTCGAGGTAGAGGTGGGCGGCGGAAATATCGTCGAGGGGGTAGGTGCGGTCGACGATGACGCGGACGCGTCCGGCGGCAATGTGCGGGAGGACGCTCTTCTCAAAGGCGCGGGTGGCGATGGCCTTCTCCTCGAGGGAGCGCGCGCGAAGGGTCGTGCCGATGACGGTCGCACGCCGCTGAAGCAAAAGCGCCAGCCCGGAATCGACCTTCGCACCACCCATCAAGCCGATGATGACCATGCGGCCCTTCGTGGCCAGCGAGCGAAGGTTCCGTTCCCAGTAGTCTCCGCCGATGGCATCGAGGATCACATCAGCGCCCCGGCCGTCGGTGGCGGCGAGCACGGCTTCGGCGAAGTCCGGCTGTTCGCGATAGTTCACGCCGAAGGTGAGGCCGAGTTCACGGGCGCGCTCGATCTTCGCGTCGCTGCCCGCGGTGCCGATGATGGTGGCGGCGCCCATGGCCTTCGCGATTTGGATTGCGGCCACACCCACGCCGGAGCCCGCGGCGTGGATAAGCACCGTTTCACCCGACACAAGTCCGGCCTGGCGAAAGGCATCGTGTGCCGTGATGTACACCTCCGGGAGCGCACCCGCTTCGGTCCACGAAAGGTTGGCGGGCACCTTCATCGCCTGGCGGTGGTGGATGACAACCTGTTCGGCCTGGCCGCCACCGGCGAGCAAGCCCATCACCCGTTCGCCGAGCGCGAAACCCTCGACGCGGTCGCCGATCTCGATCACTTCACCGGCGAATTCGAGCCCGGGTACTTCGAAGGGCGGACGTGGCCCCGGCTGGGGATAGCGCCCCTGGCGCTGCAGGATGTCGGCCCGGTTCAGCGCGGCCGCGCGCACGCGAACCAGGAGATCGTCCGGGCCGCACTTCGGCGCGGGGATATCCTGGACCTGGAGGACGTCTGCGCCGCCGGGCGCCGGGACCACAACTGCTCTCATAAAGTGAAAGTCTATACACGTAAAGAAATGAAAGCGCACCTCCATGTGAACACCGTGTTAGGGTTCTGCATCTTCGTGTCATAAGTGGCATTGCGTGCCTGCCCTGGCATCGCATACGCTGCCCGCCAGCCACCCGACAGGACGCCGAGATGACGGCTCCTCTGCGCGATCCTGGCCCTGTCTCCGCCACTGGAACAGACGACGCGCGCCTGGTCGCGGAGCTGCGAGCGGGCGACGAAGCCGCCTTCGTGGAGCTGGTTGAGCGCCATCACGGTGCGATGGTGCGGCTGGCGCTCACCTACGTCCCCGGCCATGCGGTCGCGGAGGAAGTGGCACAGGAAGCGTGGCTGGGCATGCTCAAAGGCATAGACCGGTTCGAAGGACGTTCCTCCCTCAAGACCTGGATATTTCGCATCCTGACGAACATCGCGAAGACACGGGGCGCGCGGGAAGCGCGCTCGGTACCGTTCTCAGCGCTGCTGCACGACGAGGCAGCGGAGGATGAGCCGGCTGTCGCCCCATCGCGATTCAGCCCGGAGGGTGCGTGGCGCGCGGCTCCCCGGGAGTGGGAAATTTCGCCCGAGAACCGGGCGCTCTCCACCGAGCTCGGGGGCGTTGTGCGTGGCGCGATGGAAGCACTACCGCCCGCCCAGCGCGAGGTGATGCGGCTGCGGGACATCGAGGGCTGGAGCGCGCCGGAAGTGTGTAACGTCCTCGCACTCTCCGAGACGAATCAGCGGGTGCTGCTGCACCGCGCGCGGGCGAAAGTCCGCCGGTCGATCGAGCAGTACTTCGATGGAGGCACTGTATGACGGCCCCGCCCGCGCTGACGTGCCGCGAGCTGGTCGAACTGGTCACGGAATACTTCGAAGGGGCGCTTTCCGGCACAGAGCAGGCGCGATTCGACGAGCACATCTCGGCGTGCCCCGGGTGCCAGCGGTACCTCTTGCAGATGCGCGCGACCATCGCCGCCGCCGGGCGCCTGCAGGAGGACGATGTCCTTCCCGAGGCACAGGCGGAACTCCTCGCCGCCTTCCGGGACTGGCGCTCCGGGCGCACCAACGGTGCAACGCAGGGCGAACACCGCGTGGCCTTCCTGGAGCGAATCCTGGGGCGGTTCCGGCGCAGGTAGACGCGTAACGGCGCTTGCGCGAGGCACGCACCACAGTAAGCATCATTGGCATGGAGCGTGTGATCCGCCGGTATATCGTCCGCGGCCGGGTACAGGGTGTGGGCTTCCGGTACTTCACCGAGCGGCTCGGGCGAAACCTGGGGCTCGATGGCTGGGTGCGAAACCTGCCGGACGGCCGCTCAGTCGAAGCAGTGGCGGCCGGCGATCCCGCGACACTGGACGACTTCGAGCGCGGCCTGCGAGAGGGACCGCCCGGATCATTCGTCGCGGAGTTCGAACAATTTGCTGGCGAGAACACGCCCGGCGACGGGTTTCACGTGGTGCCGTAGGATGGCTGTCAGTCGTCGGCTATCGGCCTTTGCCGCCGCCTCGGGCCAGGGCTAGGCGCTCCTGCGCGCGCGAAGAGGGAGCAGGCCGGCCTCAAGTGTCGAAAGGTCGATTCGCCCGGGGGCAGCGTCGATGTCGATTCCCACCAGGTCCCCGTTCTCGTCGAAGCCCAGCAGGACGCCATTGGACACTTCGCGCGTATCGGCGCTCGGCCGGTCAGCGAGCCCAATGTAGAGGGAGTCAGTCTCAGGGTAGTAGTGCGGTTTCACGCGCCGAGCTCCTCCGCCCAAAGGATACCGCTCGTCGAATGGCGCGGTTAGGCCGTGACTTCGCGGCGGTGCTCGAGGAGTTCGCGGATACCGCCGTCGGCCACTTCGTAGACGTGGGTGGCCACCCCTTCGACGATGCCGGGGTCGTGGCTGGCGCAGAGGATGGTGCCGTCGTAGGCCTTGAGTGCCTCGATCAGCTTGCGGCGCGTGGTGCGGTCGAGGTGGTTTGTGGGTTCGTCGAGCAGGAGCACGTTCGTCGGCTGGATCAGGAACTTCGCGAGTGCGACGCGGCTGCGCTCGCCGCCAGAAAGCACACGGATGGGCTTGAAGACGTCGTCGCCCCGGAAAAGGAACTGGCCGAGGACCTTGCGAAGCTGGACGTCTGGTTGGCTGCCGGCGACGGAGCGAACTTCTTCGAGCACGGTGCGGTCGGGGTCGAGCGCTTCGTCCTGGTGCTGGTCGTAGTAGCCGGGGCGTGCGCGCTCGGCCCATTCGACCACGCCCTCGGTCTGGTGGAGCTGCCCGGCAGCGATGCGCAGCAGCGTACTCTTGCCGCTGCCATTCGGGCCGACGAGGACCACCTTCTGGCCGCGCTCAACGTGCAGGTTCACATCGAGGAGCACCGGCTCTTCGTCGTAGGCGTGGGCGACGTGCTTCATCATGAGCACGTCGCGCTCCGTGCGGCCGTGGGCACTGAGCTCGAAGTGGACCTCCGCCTCCTTGCGCGTGCGCTGGATGCGCTCGACCTTTGCGAGCTGCTTTTCGCGGCTCTGGACCTGCGTTGTCTTGGTCGCCTTGGCGCGGAAGCGCTCGATGAAGCGCTCCTGGCGGTCGATCTCGCGCTCCTGGCGCGCAGCCGCGCGATCCTGGGCCTGGAGCTTCTCCGCCTTCTGGCGCTGGTATTCGGTGTAGTTCCCGGCGTAGCTCTCGATGGTTTTTTCGCGCAGATCGAGAATCCGCGTGACCACCTGGTCGAGGAACGCGGCCTCGTGCGTGACGATGAGGACGGTCCCGGGATAGTCCTTGAGTTCTTCGGCGAGCCAGTCGCGGGTCTTCGCGTCGAGGTGGTTTGTCGGTTCGTCAAGCAGGAGGTTGTCGGGGCGGCGCACCAGTACCTTCGCCAGCGCAATGCGCATTTGCCAGCCACCGGAGAAATCGCCGCAGAGGCGATGCGCGTCTTCGGGGGCGAAGCCGAGGCCATCGAGCACGCGGCCGATGCGTGCTTCGATACGGTAGCCATCCAGTGCTTCGAACTGCTCGAAGAGCCGCGCCTGCTCCTCGATGAGGGCGTCGAGGTCATCGTCGTCCCCGTGTTCGATGCGGTGGGCGATGTGTGCCAGCTCGCGTTCAATCGCCTGCGCTTCAGGGAAGGCGAGCCACAGCTCCTGGAGGAGGGTGTTCTCCTCGTCCAACCCGGCTTCCTGGCGCAGGTAGCCGAGGCTGCCGCCGCGGTGCCCGCAGCTCCCTGTGTCGGGTTTTTGGTCCCCGGCGAGGAGGCGCAGGATGGTTGATTTGCCGCTGCCGTTTGGACCAACAAGGCCCACGCGCTCACCATCGCCGATGATGAACGAAACGTCCTGGAGCACGTCCAGGGCGCCGAACGACTTGGATACGTTTTCGGCGTAAAGCATCGCCTGGATACCCTGCCCGGGGAGTTGCCGCTCCCGTTCGATGGTAGCAGAGGTGGGGGCTCCCGCACTGCAGCGCAGGGCCACCGCCCAAGGCCCCGGGCAGGTATACTTCGGCCACCATGACCACGACCGACGTGCCTTCCGGCATCAACTATGACAACGTCTCGCGCTTCTTCGCGGAGCACATCGAAGGCGGCGCGGTGCCGCTCACGTTCAAGCTCATCGGCGATGGCCGCTCGAACCTGACGTACCTGGTGACCGGCGGTGGCCGGCGGTGGGTCCTGCGGCGGCCGCCGCTTGGGCATGTGCTCCCGACCGCGCACGACATGGTGCGCGAATACCGCGTGCTCGCGGGGCTGGCGAACACCGATGTGCCCGTGCCGCACCCGGTCGCACTCTGCGAAGACACCGCAGTAAACGACTACCCGTTCTACGTGATGGAGTACCGCGAGGGCGTCATCATCGTGAACGAACTGCCGGAAGGCTTCGCGACGACGCCACAAGAGCGGCGCGCGATCAGCATCGCTCTCGTCGACACGCTGGTGAAGCTGCACGCGGTGGACTACAACGCCGTCGGCCTCGGCGACTTCGGCCGGCCGGAGGGATACCTTGAGCGCCAGGTGCGGCGCTGGTCGGAGCAGTGGGAGCGCTCGAAGACGCGCGAACTGCCAGAGATCGACGAGCTCATCCGGCGGCTGAAAGCATCAATCCCGGAGAGCCCTGCCCCGACGATCGTGCATGGCGACTACCGCCTCGGGAACATGGCGCTCGACCCGAACGACCCGGGCAAGGTCGTCGCGATTTTCGACTGGGAGATGTCGACGCTGGGGGACCCGCTGAGCGACCTCGGCTACACGCTCGTCTATTGGGGCAACCTTGCCGACTCAGAAGAGAAGCTGAATATCCGCCCGAACGCCCGCGTGACCGCGCAAGAGGGCTTCCTGACGAGGGAAGAGCTGGTCGAAGAGTACGCCCGGCGTAGCGGGCGAAACGTCCAGAACATCGACTGGTACGAAGTGTTTGCGAACTACAAGCTCGCGGTCATCGTCGAGGGGATCTACGCGCGGCACCTGCAGGGCAAGACAGTCGGCGGCGGCTTCGAAGGGTACGACCAGACCGCGCCGCGGCTGGTCAACGTCGCGCTCGAGCAGGCGAGCCGCTCGGCCAACCCGAAGCTGCGCGGCGAATAGCTCCGCCGGGCCGTCACGGCGATGCCACTGGCGGCTGCAAGCTGGCGGCTGGTTCGCTGTTGGCGAAAGCCCAGTCCAGGAGTGCGGCGGCATCGCCGTCCCGGTCGGGGGCGTTGAGCAAAACGGCGAAGAGCCGGCGGCCATCGCGTACGGCAGAGGCCACCAGCGTGCGGCCTGCCCGGTAGGTGAAGCCGGTCTTGATGCCATCAGCGCCGGGGTAGCCGAGGAAACTGTTCACGTTGTTCAGCGCGATTGTGCGTGAACCGTGGGCAACCCAATGGCCGGCGCGCGCGATCTCGGCGAACTGCGGGTTCGCCATCGCGTAGCGCGACAGCACGGCGAGATCCCACGCGGTCGAATAGTGGTCGCGGGCGCTCAAGCCGTGGGCATTGGCGAAGTTCGTGTCCTCCAGCCCGAGCCGGGCCATCAGGTCGTTCATGCGCTGCACAAAGGCTGCATCGGAACCGGCTACGGCCCGCCCGAGTGCGAGCGCGGCATCGTTCCCCGATGGCAGCATCAGCCCGTAGAGCAAATCGCGCACGGTGAAGCGATCGCCGGCATGGAGGCCCATCACGGAGCTACCGCGCATGTAACGGCTGTCGACATCCACCGTGACCTCCGCATCGAGTGGAATACCGTCTTCGAGCACGACGAGGGCGCTCGCGATCTTGGTCAGGCTGGCCAGGGGAAGGCGGACATCGGCGGCCTGTTCGAACAAGGCGGCACCGGAAGCCTCATCGAGGACAACCGCAGCGGCCGCGGAGACTCGCGGCGCCGGGAGGTCGCCGAGGACCGGCGGTGCGGCCCACGCCGCGGGTTGGAGCCGCGGCGCAGGGACCGCGGCAGCCGGCTCGGTCGCGGGGAGCTCAGGGGCCGGTGCAAAGGCAAGGGGGGCGGCCGCCGGGGATGCCGGGGGAGCGCTGGTGCCAGTGGCGCAGGCCGCGAGCAGGAGCCCCGCCCCGGCCAGGGACGATGCAAACAGGAACGCCGGTAGCCTCACGAACGGGAGAATATCGACGCAAGGTCAAGCATCGGTCCGTGAGGGTTTCCGCTTGCTTGCCGTACAGGTCGACCGGCGGGATCTTCCTTTACCCGGCGTCCGCCCGCAGCTTCGCGATCCCCTTGACGGCAGGCATACGCTGATTCGCAGCCATGACAGGGAGGCATTTGCGCGATGCTCGGTGAACAGATTGGCCAAATGCAAGGGAAGGTCGTAGGACGCCGGGTACTGCCCGGCGAAGACTACCGTTACGTCAAAATGGAGGTCACCGTCGAGGAGAACGGCGAGCTCTATGGAAGCCCCGTGACCGAGGCCGGGACGTATGTCGTGTTCGAGCGCGTACCGGAGCAACTCTACGGCACCGGGCAGGGCGTCATCGGGCTCGCAAGCGGTGAAGGCGCGATCTGGAACGGCCATGGCGTCGGCACCATGACCGGCGAGGGGATGTCGATGAAGATGCGCTTTTCGATCGCGGTCCAGGCGCCGAAGGAAGGAAAGCTCGCGCCGTTGAACCAGGTCCTTGTGGTCGGCGAGCACGACGTGGACGACGAGGGCAACACACAGACACGGATGTGGGAATGGAAGTAGGCGAGGCGCCTACCGGATGAGGCTCAGCGCGGCGGGAGCCGCCACTTCCCACGGCTGAAACGCATGCCGCGACGAAGTTCGTGGCCAGAAATCTCGCGGAACTCGATGAACCCGAGGCGGCGCGCCAGGCGCG
>JALOAP010000492.1 GCA_023228745.1 Dehalococcoidia bacterium
ACGGCGGTGGAGGCGTCGCCGTAGGCGATCTCTTCCATGATGCGCATCTGGGCTTCGACTGAGATCCCGAGACCGCCAAATTGCTTGCCCATGACCATCGATGGGACGCGAAGGGCCTGGAGTTCCTCCAGGTTTTCGCGCGGGAAGGTCCCTTCGCGGTCGAATTCGGCCGCGCGTTCGGCGAACTTCGTGCGCGAAAGGTCGCGCACGGTCTGGATGAGGTCCTTTTCCCACTGCTCCACGGACAATTCCCCCCGGTCTTTAGCGTGACGCGAAAGGTTACCACGGCCGGACGCAGTTCGCGCAACGCGGCGCGGGCGGTGCGTTTACGGCTTGGGAAGCTCCATGCCGAGGACCTGCTCGAGCTCGTAGAGGGCGCTCAGGGTGTGATCCACCTTGATCGTGGCCATGCCAAGTGCTTTCGCGCCCTTCAGGTTCGCGCCAAGGTCATCGAGAAAGACCGCCTCGGTGGGATGAACGTCGAGTTCGGAGCAGGCGATTTCGTAGATCCGCGGCTCCGGCTTACGCACACCCACGATGGCGGATTCGACAACCACATCGAAGAGGCTGTGTACGTCGAGTCCGGACGTGCGGCGCTGGGCCGGCTCATCGCGGGCGACGTTGTTGGTGATGGCGCCAAGCTTTACCTGGCCGCGAAGGTGCTCGACGACGGCGATCATTTCCGGGCGGGGTTGAAAGCCCTGGAAGAACCACTGCATGAAGTGGGGGCCACAGGCTTCGTTTCCCGCTTCGGCCAGGGAGCGGTCGAATTCGATGACGAACTCGTCGGGTGTAAGTTCGCTGCGTTCGAAGCGCGACCAGGGGCCTTCGTGGCCGGCGAAGATGGCGGTGCGTACCTCGTCGCTGATCCCCCGCTCGGCGCAGTAGTTCATGATGCGCGTGACGGGCGAGACTGTGAGGACGCCACCGATATCGAAGAGAACAGCGCGGAAGTTCGACATCAGGCGACGCCCAGCTCTTCGCGGATGAGGTGGCAGATCTCGAATGTCGGGCCTTCGCCCTGGAGTGTCGGCTGCATCTGGTTCAGGGTGACTGCCACCGCGAGCCCGGCTTCGGGGTCGGCGAAAGCGACGGAGCCGCCGGCACCACTATGCCCGAAGGCGGTCATGCGGGGACCGAAGGGACTGCGGAGCGGGCCACGGTAGCCGCCGAGGAAGAAGCCGATGCCCTTGGGGATCGCCATCATAAGGACGCGGTCGGTGTCCTCGGTCATGAGTCGTTGCATGTTGGGGATAGCCTCCTTGGAGACGATGCGCACGCCATCGACTTCGCCGCCGTTCGCCAGTGCGCCATACATACGGGCGAGGGCACGGGCGGTGAAGTGGCCGTTCGCCGAGGGAACGCAGGCTTTGCGGAGGCGCATATCGTTGAAGGTGAAGTCAGACTGGGCGGGCATGGCCTTGAAGAAATCGTGGTCTGGCGGGATCTGCATGGATGGTGCATCGGCGGGGGGCGGCGGGGCCTGCTTCAACGTGGTGAGGCGATCCTCCACGCCATCCGGGATGCCAACATACATTTCGCTGGCGACACCGAGCGGGACGGCAATGTCGTCGTGGATGACGTCCTTGATGTGACGGCCAGAGGCGCCCTGAACGATGGCGCCGACAATCCACGCGTAGGTAAGAGCATGATAGCCGGTCGCCGTGCCGGGCTCCCATGCCGGCGGCTGGGCGGCGAGCCACGCGACATAGCCGTTCCAGTCGGCGACGTAGTCAATGGAGTGCGGCTGGCGGACGGCATGGAGGCCTGCCTGGTGGCTCATGGCCTGGGCGACGGTGACTCGTTCCTTGCCGTTCTGGCCGAACTCGGGCCAGTACTTCGTGACGAGCGCGTCGTAGTCGAGCAAACCACGGTCAGCGAGCATGTGGAGCGCGAGCGCGGCCACCCCCTTCGTGGTGGAGAAGCTTAGGAAGAGGCTATCGGGTTGCACCGGGCGGTCATCACGTGGGCCCATCGTGCCGGCCCAGAGGTCGACGATCGGCTCGCCGTAGCGGTAGGCGCAGACCTGCAGGCCGGTCTGCTGGCCGTCCGCGATCTGGCGTTCGATGAGGGCGCGCACTTTATCGTTGAGGTTTGCGTTCAGTGACATCCTGAGGCTCCCGGGAAAGTGACCCGGAGTATACGGAGTAGCGGGCGAAGACGCGCGAGTGGGCCGGCGCGTCCGAAAGTCAAGCAACGATGCGTACAAACAGGGAAAACCCGCAATCGAGATGGGGGATGTACGGAAAGGGGCAAGAAACGTGACTTCTTGTTTGCTGCTTGCAAGATGCTCCGTTACGGTTCCGAAAGCTTTTTGCAGCAAAACGCACGGGAGTGCACATGCCGTTGCCCCGCCCACGGCTGGCACTTGCCAGCCTCCTCCTGTCCTTCTTGGCGGTCATCATCGCCCTCAATCCTGGTGCGGACGGCCGCGCGAGGGCCGAGGAGTATGACGGCATCGCGGGGGTAGCGCTGAAGTATGTCGGGCAGCATGGGGGGCAGTGCTGGACGTTCGTGCAAAAGGTGGTCCGTGAAGCGACCGGGAAGCGGATGGGCTTCGATTACCGGCAGGGGTACTTCGACGCGGGTGCCGTCGAGGTGTCCCTGGAGGAAGCGCGCGCGGGTGATGTCATTCAGATCATCGGGGACTACACCGGGCCAGACGCTGAGGACCGGGGCATGCATACCGCGATTGTGTTAGAGAACCACGGCAACGGGAAATTCGAGGTTGTCGATTCGAACCACAACTGGGATGAAATGGTCACCCGGCACGATGACTACAACCCGGCGGAGGCCGCGAAGGAGTCCGGACTCAACGTGCACGTGTACCGCTTCGATGGAGGAACGGCCACACCGCCAGTCTTGCCGCCGGCACCGCGCGAGCCGTCGGACCCAGCAACGCTCCGGCCGGGCGACACCGTCGTGGTCGTGACG
>JALOAP010000493.1 GCA_023228745.1 Dehalococcoidia bacterium
GCCACCCTCCTGGCGGTCGACGAGCGTGACGGCGTCCCTGACGACCAGGCCCGCCTCGCTGAGCGTGGCAGCGGTCTGCAGGATGGAGCCGCCCCCGGTGATGAGGTCGTCGATGATGAGGCAGGTCTGCCCACGGACGTAAATGCCCTCGATGATGTCGGCCTTGTCGGTCGCAGGCGGGTGGATATAGATCATCGGTGCTGTGACGGCGAGAGAGAACGCCGTCGCAACGTGCAGGCCACCGAAGGGGACACCGGCGACGAGCGAGAACGGCTGGACCTGCGGGTGCCGCATGGACATGAGGGTCTCGAGCTCGTCGCGGATGATGCGTGCGCAGCGAGCGAGGGCCTTCGGGTTGGAGATGAGGCGCCGAAGGTTGATGTAGACCGGGGAGTGGACTGCCGTGCGGCCGAGCGTGAAATCACCGAACTCGATCGCGTTCAGCTTCCACAGCTCCTCGGCAAGCCAGAGATTGCCAGCGGGTTTCGAGGACTTGGTCAACGCGTGCTCCGGGACAGTGCCATCCGCGTTCGGGCGGCGGCTAACGATAGCCTCCGTGACCACGCGGGAAAGTCAAGATGTCAAGAAATTGGCTTCCGCGCCACCTCGCGCGGGCATGGAAGGGTGGCCGCCGGGCGCTGGTCAGCGGATAAGTGGCCAGTAGCGCCAGGCGACACGAGCGATGACGGCCTCTGGTGGAAGGGCCCCGAAGTGACGGCTGTCGGTGCTGGCGGGGCCGTTGTCGCCATAGAGGGTGACCTGGCCGTGAAGGTCGACTGACCCGACCCGCTTGAGCAGCGTCCGGGAGGGGAGCCGCGGGTCTCGCGCGAGGACGACGTCACCACGGCGCGGCAGTTCTCCTGGCGCGAGCCGACGGGCGAGGACGAAGTCTCCGTCACGGAAGGCGGGAGCCATGCTCTCTCCGGCGACTTCGAAGCGAAGGAAGCGGCGCCGGAACCAGGAGACGACTGCCATCGCCACCGCACCGGCGAGCAGGACGCGGAGAAACAGGACGAGCGCAGAGTGTCGCCCGTCCTGTTCGGCGTTCACTGCAGGGCAGTTACGGGTTGGCGAGGTAGAACGGGACGTCGCTGCGGCCCTTCGTTGCCCAGAAGATTTCGTGAATCTCCTTCACGGCGTCGAGGAGTTGCTGCCCGTTGGCAGGGTCTTGCTCGTGCTTGTTCTTGGAAGCGAGCTTCGTTGCCTTCCAAAACTTGTCGTGAAGGTCGGGGTACTTCTCGAGGTGCTCGGGCTTGAAGTAGTCGTGCCAGAGAACGTCGAGTTCGTGCTTCACGAGTTCCGCCTGTTGCTCCTTGATCTGGATGAAGCGGACGCGGTTGTTGACGCTGTTGGGATCGCCGGCATCGCCGAGGGCGGCGATTTTCTTTTCCATCGAGAGGACGGCTTCAACGGCGATGCGCGCGGAGGCCGGGTCGTAGACGCCGCAGGGGCCATCGCAGTGGGCAAAGGCGACGCGGGTGGGGCGAAGCAGGTGACGGAGCAGGTTCATGGGACTGGGGACTCCTCCATTGAGTTCGGCCCGTTGGGGCGATCGAATGCAAGGGTGAATTATAGCCTCGTTCGGCTTGTCTCATCAGGGTGCGAGCTTTCTTGTGAGCGAAGCGTTAGATATGCGCATACGATGCCCGGTTGGTGGACGTGGCTCACCCGCAATTCGCTACGCTGTAACAAGCACTATGCGGAGGGTACGCCAGTGGTAGACGACCGCCGGCTCAGCATTTCGATCACCTACTGCGTCCCGTGAAACTACACGGCACGCGCCGCGTGGACGGCGCAAGAGTTGTTGTTGACGTACGCAGACTTCACGAAGGGTCTGACACTTGTCCCGGGAAGTGGGGGCCAGTTCGAGGTAGATGTGAACGGGGAGCGCGTCTTTTCGAAGAAGGAGGCGGGCCGCTTCCCGGAGATCAAGGAGTTGAAAGAGACGATCAACCGCTTGCTTGATTGAGCGTTGCGGGCGGGAGTATCCGCCCGGGCAGATTTCCTAACCGGGTGTCGCCGAGCCCCACGCAGTGCGGGAAGGAATGCTGGCGAGCGGGGTGGACGACGAACAGCGCTCGCGGAGTACCATCCGCGCATGATTCGTCGGCTGTTTGGTGATGGGCCTTCGAGGCCGGGGCGACTGCGGCGGGTGGAGGTGGTCGGTGAGTCCCGGTACCAGCGAGCGCTGACACGGATCGCGGGTGGGAAGCGGCGCGAAAGCCAGCTCATCCGGACAAACGCCGAGCTACGACGGGAACCGGACAACGTGCACGACCGCAATGCAGTCCAGGTCCTGATCGCCGGGGAGGTCGTTGGCTACCTTCCGCGCAGCGAGGCCGAGCAGTACGCGGGGCCACTGGACGAACTGCCGGACGGCGGCTGGCCCTGCGACGCGGAGATACGCGGAGGCTGGCAGTCGGAGCAGGACGAGGGGCATTTTGGTGTGGTGGTGTGGCTGCCGCCGCCGGGGGAGATCGGCTGAGGGGCGGGGCCCGGGGCGCATCGGCGCCAACGTCGGGACTGGTGCACTCTACCTACCTATCCGCCTGACGGTCCGGGCGCTGTTCTGTCCCTATGGCTGGAACGGTGAGCCTGGCGGCGGAGGGGTGTGACGCCGTGCCGTGGCGGGCGCGAAACTCACGCTGGATGAAGCGCGGTGCGAACCGAAGGTACTCGTGCTGGAGACGCACCGGAAGGGCGAAGAATGAACCGACGACGGTGCCGGTGCAGCTCGGCGCGCCGCAGAGACAGCACCATATGCTCTCGTCGTCCAAGGCGTTTAGACGATAGTCGATGGTGATCTCTACGCCCGGTGCGATCGGTTGCCAGGCAAAGACCTTCACGCCGCTTCGCATTGCGTTTGGCTGGCAGGAATGGTTGAGGTAGCAGCAGGACGGCGCTGGTTTCGAAGTCGAGTTCGCAAAGAT
>JALOAP010000494.1 GCA_023228745.1 Dehalococcoidia bacterium
CGCGACAATCATCGACTGCGAAATGCCGCCGATCAAGACGTTGATGGTTGCTGTCTTACCGGAGTCAATCGCCTCCAGCGCAATGCCGAACAGCGCGCCGGACGCCTTTTTGCTGATGGTCGTCCCATCGAAATAGAGCTTGTCGCCGATCGCAACGGCCTTGTTGCCCGCGTCGTTAGCCGCCTGAACGGACAGATCGAACACACCCTTCATCGCGATGGATGCTTTGCCGTCCGCGGAGTCATAGTCCGTCAGCGCGACGCCGGGAAGCGAGGCACCGACAATTACCGGATCGCCGGAATCAACAGCCGCTCCGACTGTCAAACGAAGGATATCGCCTTCTTGAACTTTATTTGTAGCCATGATATTTTTCCTCCCTTTTAAAAGGTTTTATTTTCTATGTTTAATAACGTTAATGGTTTACGTTCCAGGTCCAATTAACGTTGAACATTGAACCTGGAACGTTGAACTATTTAATTTAACCGCCAATGTTGCGGTACAGGCCGCGGTAATCCTGCGCGTAAGCGCCGGCATCGATGACAACGGCATACTCAAACCCTTCCACGCTGAAACCCGGCTGAATCATTTCGAGGATCGGGCCTTTTTGTCCGTTCAGGAAAACGACCTTGACGGTTTTTCCCTTCGGGCCGGCGATGTACCAGCCGTCCGTATCGTCATCGTCCAGACGCGGTTCATAGACGCGCGTGAAGACGCTGCCGGAGTATGGATTGACTCTGGTTGCAGCCAGGCTGGAATCGGTAGCCACGGTTTCTTCGTCCGCGAATTTCTCCGATTTGAAGAACACTTCAGAGACGCCCTCCAGCGCAACCGGCGAGATAAAGAACTTCGGCTGAATATTCAGGCGTCGCAACCCCTTGATATCCTTGTGCGATTTCATAGCCTTCACCGCTTCCGCGATGGTGGCAATTCCGGGAGCTGCGCGATATCCGGACGCGGCGTCATTTGCGTGATTCGTTGAATCAAAAAGCGAATAACCGTCGCCCATAGTGCCGTTGCCGGTCAGAATCGCATACACAATGTCGCCGATCTTACGATTGGCGGCTTCGGTTCTTCTGGCGGGAAGAGAGGTCAGGGCGTTGAGATCATCGTTGATAATCATGACGCGGGTGACCTTGAACTTCTTGCCGTAGGATGCGATTTTGTAGGTTTCGGGAGCTTTTTCCGAAAATGAACCGAACTTGATTTCACCGCTGTCCGGTATTTCTTCCAGGTCGTCGAACTCGCTCAGTGCATTGTCATAGTAGGTCTTGAAATCAGAGACAGACCCTTCACCGGTCCAGATCGGCCATGTTTCGCTGGCTGAATCCCAGCCGGCCTGCATGGATTTGGTTGCCAGGTTCGCCAGGATGTTCGGAAAATCCGAAGAGGTCAGGGCGCGGCCGACCATTTCCTTGACGGATCCGCGATAATCCCTGCCGGATGCTCTCAGGCATTCGCGCGCCATTTCTACAAGCGTGTATCCGCGGAGTTCGTCGGCGCCGGGCGCGGGATTTTCGACCTTCATTCCCGCACGCAGAACCAACCCGTGTTCGGCGGCAGCTCGGAATTTATCTTTCGCTTCTGCGGTGATCTCAACACCCGACGTGCCGGGATTCTGGTTTTTCGAGCGTTCGTGGATTTTATCCATAACGGCGCGCTGAGCTTCTTCGAGCGTTTTGTTCTCGATGATGAAGCTGCGTGCCATATCGGCGCAGTCGTATTTGCTGCACAGCGCGTCGATTTCGCGGATACGGGTCAGCACTTCACCGGTTGCCGCGGCACGAATACTTGCCTCCTTATCTTTCTCTTTCTCTTTTTCAACATCTCCCTGCAGCGGAGTTGTTTCGGTTTTCACTTCCAGCTTTGCCAGAAACGCTAATGCCTGTTCTTCGGTGGCATCGGCGGGAAGTCCCTTGCTTTCGAGCATTGCTCTGACTTTTGGATTCATGTCTTTATCCTCCTTGTTAATTGTTTTATTTTGATTTCCAGCCCGCGCTTTGGCGTTCTGATCCGCTCCTATCGGGACGGCGCTGACTTCGCGCGGCGTCCACTTTGTCGCAACCTGGAGCGGACCTGCAAATGTTCGCCCTTCAATGATTGCGGTTTTCCCCTCTTCGACCCACACGACTTCATCAACGAGATACCCCAGGGAATAATCAGTCAGATGTCCCTCTTTGGTTTTGATCCACGGACTTTCGGCTTCCGGCGCTTCGGAATAATACGCCCGGCCGATCATCTTCCCATTTTCCATTTTAAGGTTGCGCGCGGACCCGATGATATCGGATACGTCGTAACGGCTGTGCGCGTTGAGAAGAACAAGCTGGTTATTGGCCGGCATTTGGGCGCCGGACATCAACAGCACTTCCCGGACGCGGCCGCGGTCGTAGTCATAGACAACAGCGGGCTCTTCCGTTCCCAGAATGATCTCGACGGATCGCGTTTTGTCATCAATCGTTGACGGACCGTCCGCCCGGAATGATACCGGCGCGCTGCGGTAATTGAATTGCAGCCCGCTTTCGTCCGCGCGCTGATTCATTTCGTCATACTGCCGTCTCTTTTTTATGCTTCGCTTTGACATAATTATTTCTCCCTTTATTCTTTCATGAAGGCGGCGGGATTGTTCTTTTCGGATAGCCCGGCCTTGCCGAATTGCAGCCCCTTTTCTTTGGCCATTTCCTGCGCCATCACGATTTCGTCATAAATGTCTTCCAGGTCGCGGCCACGCTCGCGCGCGACTTCTTGCGGTGACTTCAAACCGTAGCTGATGGATTCGATCTGGCCCTTCGCTTCACGCAGCGGATCCACGGCGTCCATGCCCGGCGGCTGCCATTCGCTGTCATGATAGACGCGCGGATTTTGCCAGTATCCGGGAAGCTGGATTTTCCCGGTCAATACAGAGATATCAATGGCCGTCGTAATCGTCGGCA
>JALOAP010000495.1 GCA_023228745.1 Dehalococcoidia bacterium
TGGATTGGCTGCTGGATTGGCTGCTGGATTGGCTGCTGGATTGGCTGCTGGATTGGCTGCTGGATTCAATTTGAGGATGGCGGTCGCGGCCGTCAAGGAAAATCTTGTCGCTGGCGACGACTCCGTTCTGGCGCTGTGTACCACGAAACCGGCATTGGCTCGGGAGTGTAGCCGTATAACCGCCTACCGTCGAGCGACAAAGGGGAGCCGGCAGCGATGTCGAGGGCGTCGAGGAGCTGATCCCGTTCACCGTGCCCGAAGTCCGCCGCCTCATGGGGCGCGTCCCTGTAGTACGCTGGACCATTGTGACCGTTCGCCGCGTGGCTTGACCGCTCCGTCGTGCTTCCGCTCGCTACGTCTGAGTGGGTGTGCCCACCAGGTGGTGCTCATCTCCGGCACTACGCGAACGGGCCAGAGTTGCCGGGCCTGCGCGCTCGTGCCGTGGGCCAAAGGGTGTTTTCTGATTCAACGAAACGATTCCACGACTGAGCCCACAGAGGACACGGAGAACAGATTTGTTTCACCGCTGAGGCGCCCTGGGCGGAATCTCTGCGCCCTCGGCGCTCTCAGCGGTGAAAGAATCCGTAACCCATCACCGCGAGGATGCCGCCTGGTCCACGGGTGCTTCCGCTGTCTCCAGCAGGGGTGATTCGCCCAGGCCCTGGTGCGCGAGCCAGCGCTCTGCCTCGAGTGCCGCCATGCAGCCTGTGCCGGCCGCGGTGATTGCCTGGCGATAGTAGTCGTCCATGACGTCACCGGCAGCGAATACGCCCGGGACATCGGTGGCAGTGCGCCACGCGTGCGGCAGCTTGATGTAGCCGTGCTCGGTCAATGGCAACTGGCCGTCCAGGAACTGCGTCGCGGGTGTGTGGCCGATGGCGACGAACATGCCTCCGAGTTCCAGCTCACTGCGCTCGCCGGTCACGGTGTTCTCGATGCGTACGCCTTCGATCGCCTCGTAGCCGAGCACTTCGACGACCTTCGTGTTCCAGAGCACCCGGATCTTCGGGTGGGAGAGCACGCGGTCCGCCATCACCTTCGATGCGCGGAACTCGTCGCGTCGGTGGATGACGACGACTTCGTCTGCGAACTTCGTGCAGTACAGGGCTTCCTCCATCGCCGTGTCGCCGCCACCGACAACGGCCAGCACCTTGTTGCGATAGATCGGGAGTGCCGCGTCGCACACCGCGCACGCGCTCACGCCGCCGCCGCCCTGTGCGAGACGCTCCTCATTGGGAACATCCAGCCAGCGCGCCTGCGCGCCGGTCGCGATGATCACCGCGAGCGCTTCGACCTCTTCCGAATACGTCGGCCGGATCGCGAAGGGGTACGCTCCCAGGTCGATGCTCTGCACGTTCTCCGTGAGCACGCGCGCACCGTGGTGCACCGCCTGGTCCTTCATGCGCTGCATCAGCTCGGGGCCGGTCAGCTGCTCCGGGAAGCCGGGGTAGTTCTCGATCTCGGTCGTATTCATGAGCTGGCCGCCCGGCAGCACGGTCCCGATCGGCTCGCCCTCGTAGACCAGCGGATCCAGGTTCGCACGCGCCGCGTACAGTGCCGCCGTCCAGCCGGCGGGCCCGGACCCGATGATCACCAGTGTCTCTCGCTTGCGTTCCGCCATCGTCACATCCCATGCTGTAGAACCCATTGCTGCACCATGTTAGCCACCCTGCCAAGGGGTCGCCACCATGCGAGAATCTGGCTATCACGCGCCCGCGGCGTTAACCTGAACGCATGTCGTCAATCCAGACCAGCTCGCCGACCGAGCAGGAAATCGAGCGCTTGCTGTGCGCGCTCGAAGGGATCGCCTCTGCGCGTGTGACTACCGACGTTTACGCGCGCATCACGGCAATCCATATCCTCGCGCAGCCGGCGTTCCACCCCAAGCAGGTGGTTCGCAACATCGAGTCGGCGCTCAGTGCCGGGCTCGGCATCACCGTTGACCGCCGCGTCGTCAGCGTCGCGCAGTTCCAGGAAGGTGCCGAGGCGCCCACCACCGCGGCCGCGAATCCTGCGGCACAGGCGAGTGGCAATGGTGCACCAGCTGCGCCGGCGCCGCCACGGGGACGGCTCGTCTTCACGAGCTACGACGCACGCACGCAACCGAACCACGAGACGCTCTGCCGCGTCACCGTGCGCCAGGACAAGGAAGAGTTCACCGGCACGGCGACCGGCAGCAGTACACCGGTGGGCCGGGCACAGGCCGCGGCGCGAGCACTTTTCAGCGCCATCACGGAGGGCCGCGAGCTGGACAGCTTCGTCCTTGACGACGTCGCGATCGTCACCTCGATCGGCCGCAGCTTCGTCCTGGTAGCCGCCCACGCACGCGATGGCCGGGATCTGCTGCCTCTCACGGGTGTGGCACAGCTCACGCGTGGACCCGAGGAAGCGGCCATCCTGGCCGCACTCCAGGCCGTCAATCGCTGGAACGACCTCGACGATTGAGCGGCCGCGCCGGAGACCCGATGAGACATACCGCAGAGCGAAGCAGCAACCCGGCCGGTGACGGCTATGACGAGCATGGCAGGCAGCACAGCCGTGAGCTCCGGCTCGTCGCTGACCTGGAGCGCCTGCCCGGCGTGGTCTCGGCAGCCGTGTGGCTCGACGATACAGGCGCCATGCGCGACGTCCGTATTACTGCCTCGCCGGTCTCGCCGCGGCTCATCGTCGCAAATGCTGCGTCCGCGGTGCTCCGGCGTCACGGTTTCGAGCGTGAGCCGGCCGCCATCGACGTCGATCACGCACGCGCCCCCGCCGAGGACGCCGTCGCGCAGGCGCCGGAGATCATCGATGCCGGCGCCACCGCGGGGGCGCGCTACCTGTTGCTTCATGAGCTGAGCATCGGTCGTTCGACCGGACACGTCACGGTAGCGGTACAGGTAGCCTGCCGGGGCGAGCTTTGCCGCGGCGAGGCGACG
>JALOAP010000496.1 GCA_023228745.1 Dehalococcoidia bacterium
CGACCCGCGACATCGCGTCGCGGCTTGAGTCGGTGCTCACAGACGCCGGACATCGCGTGGCGAACCTCAAGGCCGACACCGTCCCTCCTGAACGAAGGGAGGACTGGGTCGCACAGCGGGTGAAGGCAGGTCTCGATGTCCTGCTCGTTCACCCCAGGCTCGTCCAGACGGGTCTGGACCTCGACGACTTCCCGACCCTCGTGTGGCAGGAAGTGGAGTACTCGGTCTACACGATGCGCCAGGCCAGCCGACGCTCCTGGCGCATCGGCCAGCGTCGCCCCGTGCGCGTGGTCTACCTCGCCTACAGGGGAACGCTCCAGGCGCAGGCGCTCACGCTAGTCGCGAAGAAGCTGAAGGCCTCTCTCGCGGTCGAGGGTGAGCTCGGCGACGACGGCCTCGTGACCTTCGGCGACGACGGCGAAGACCTGCTCATGGCACTCGCACGTAGCCTGACCGAGCGGCTCGGGGTCAACGACGAGTCGCTGGAGCGGCTGTTCGCCGAGGTTCGCAACTCCGAGCGGGATGGCGACGCACCGCTCGACGATGACGAAAGGGCGTTCCGCGTGGTGGACGCCTCAGCCCGATTAGTTCCGTCAGTGCGCGAAGCGGACGAGCCCCTATCTCAATTCCGTCCGAGCGCGCAGCCGGAGGCCGCCGAGGACGTGCGGTTCGACGAGATCGAACCGACCGGTCATCAACTGCGGCTGTTCTAGCTGTACTGAGCACAGAGGTTGGTGACAGGAGGGGATGAATGAAAGGGACCTCCGACGGAACGTGTGGTTAGAAGCAATCACCGTCCGTGGAGGTCCTACGTGCACCGTAACGCGAAACTTAGCCCAGCGGGGCGACTGATCCTGGTCGAGCGGATAGCTGCCGGCCGACCGGTAGCGCACGTGGCAGCGGAGATGGGCGTCTCACGTCAGGCCGCCTATCGCTGGTGGCGCCGGTTTCGTGCAGAAGGCGAGGTCGGGCTGCACGACCGTCCGAGCCGTCCCCGGCAAAGCCCACATCGCACGCCGCTGGGGGTGGTCCGCCGGATCGAGGAGCTCCGTCGCCGGCTGAAGCTGGGCCCGGCTCGCATCGGCTACCGCCTGGGGATGGCCTCCTCCACGGTGTACCGGGTGCTCTGCCGCCTGGGCCTGCAGCGGCTCAGCTGGCTCGACCGGCCCACGGGCCGCAGGGCGCCGACTCCTGCAGCAGAACTTGGAGCGACCGCCCAACGATACACTCTCGCGGTTGAGAGCCACACTATGGACACCTTGGTCATGGACACCTTGGTCTTAGAAAGTTAAGCGCCACGGAAGACGGCACCACTATGGCTTGATAGCGACGACGATCATAGATCGCTTCATTCCGGATGCAGGCAAGGAGACGGCCCAGCAAGCGATCTGCCAGCCCTCTTGAGGCGCGTTCGTGACCTGGTCTTCTTGGCCGCATGGAGTCGTAGAGCGACTTCGAGTACGGGTCGCAGCTGAAGCTGTGAACGCCAGTTCCGTGCTGCTCGGCGCAGGTGGCCCGCCGCATGCGAGTCACACCACCCTTGCCGCTGCGGCGCGTCACCGCAGCGGTGCCCGCCCGGGCGCGCAACCAAGGGTGCGATCACACTATGAGGGAATAGTGGTGGTTGGCGCCGCTCGCCCGACTAACTCGATGGGGCGAAAGATTGCGGTTCCGGTACTTGGAAGGGAGCCGTCGACTTGGCGGGCTCGCGTCCTAGACCGGGTCCGGCATCACCGAGCGCGGTTCCGTCGAGCTTCATTCATCGAGCTGACTCGGTCAGTGCGTGTCGCGGCGCTTAGCCGGCTAACTCGCGGCAGAAGGATGCTGGCTTCCGCCGGGACGGCTCCCGTGTGTTCCATGAGTACTCACCTGCGGACCGCTTCGCGACCCATCTGCTGACACCGAGGGCGTGACTGACCTTCGGGCCGTCTCGGCGCGTTCATCAGACGCCGATGCCAGGCGAGCCACCTTGCCTAACCAAGCGCCTGGGCCTCGAAACGGGCCGACAGAGTATCATGCACCCAAACTATCCAGTGACGAGGAGTTGCTCGGACAATGGCCAAGTTCTCGATTCTCTCGCAAGCGGAGCTAGGGGTTGTGAGCCCAGGGCCCGAGACCCGGCCGTCGGGAGCAGCTTCCGAGACATTTCAGAACATAGGACAGGTGGAGGCCCGCCTTACATAGGACAGGTGGAGGCCCGCCTTTGGGAGGCTGCAGACCAACTCAGGGCTAACGGCAACCTGCCGAGCAACGAGTACTTCATGCCCGTGCTCGGGGTCATCTTTCTCAGGCATGCCACTTACCGCTACCAGGCCGCACTGAACGCGATCAGGATGGATCAGGCGGCGGGGAGGATGGCCACGCGGCCACTGTCGAAGGCGGACTTCTTGAGTCGACGTGCTCTCATGCTCCCGCCCGACGCGACCTACGACGCCATCCTCGCCCTTCCCAAGGGCACCTCCCTCGGCGAAGCGCTGAACAAGGCCATGGAGGCGATCGAGGAGCAATTCGAACCCCTTCGAGGGCAACTGCCCAGGGAGTACGACAAGTTCGACAACGACCTGCTCGAGTCGCTACTTCGCTCGTTCGATAGCGAAGCGCTGCGCAACGCCTCAGGGGACGTCTTTGGTCGCATCTACGAGTACTTCCTTATGAAGTTCGCGATGCAGGGCGCCCACGATAACGGTGAGTTCTTCACCCCACCTTCGCTTGTTCAAACAATCGTGAATGTGATCGAGCCCGACCACGGCATTGTTTTCGACCCTGCATGTGGGTCAGGCGGCATGTTCGTCCAGTCGAGCCATTTCGTTGAGGAGAGAGGCGAGGACACCAGCCACAAGGTCACGTTCTACGGTCAGGAAAAGACGGCCACGACAATCCGCCTCGCCAAGATGAACCTCGCAGTGCACGGGCTCGA
>JALOAP010000498.1 GCA_023228745.1 Dehalococcoidia bacterium
CAACGCCGAGGAGGGACGACAGCTCCTCCTCTCGCGCAAGCCCCTTGAAGTCGAAGAGCTCCCCATGGATATCCGGGAGACCACGTTCCGCGCCTTCGGGCAGGAACTCAGCCCGGACGAGGTGGTCCGCCGCGTTATTCGCGATGTGCGCGAAGACGGCGACAACGCCGTGCAGTTCTACAACACCCAGTTCGATGGCGCCCGTGCCGGCATCGACCTCCGCGTTTCCCGCGAGGAGATCCGCGCCGCCTACGACGAGGTACCCGGCGAAGTCGTCGAGGCACTCCAGTTCGCCGCAGAGCGCGTCCGCATGTTCCACGAGCAGCAGCTCCGCGGGGCCATCACGGATTTCAATCAGAACGGCCTCGGCCAGGTCACGCGCGCTATCCAGCGAGTCGCCGTCTACGTGCCCGGAACGCGGGCGCCACTGCCGAGCACCGTGCTCATGTGCGCCATCCCGGCGCGGGTCGCCGGCGTCGAAGAAGTCAACCTGATCGGTCCCGTTCTTCCCGACGGCACCGTGCCGCCGGTGAAGCTTGTCGCCGCCGACATCGCTGGCGTGGATGGCATCTTCAAGGCTGGTGGCGCCCAGGGCGTTGCCGCTGCCGCCTACGGGACGGAATCGATCCCTCGGGTGGATAAGATCTGCGGGCCCGGCGGTCTCTTCGTGACTATTGCGAAGAAGCAGGTTTTCGGCGACGTCGGCATCGACTCCATCTACGGCCCCACCGAAACCGTGGTCATCGCTGACGAAAGTGCGGACCCCGAACTCGTTGCCGCCGACCTCCTCGCGCAGGCGGAGCACGACGCGCTCGCCAGTCCCATCCTGCTCACGCCCTCCCACTACCTCGCGGAGGAAGTAGCGCGCGCTATCGAACGGCAGCTACGCAATATGGAGCGCGCGAAGATCGCCCGCACGGCGCTCGACACGCGCGGTGGCTGCATCCTCGTGAACGACATCGACCACGCCATCGAGCTCGCGAACGCCTATGCCCCCGAGCACCTCTGCCTCAGCATCGAGCAACCCATGGCCTACGCGATGAAGGTGCGGAACGCCGGCGGCCTCTTCCTCGGCGAATCCTCGCCCGAAGCACTCGGCGACTACACTGCCGGTCCGAGCCACACCATGCCCACGGGCGGCAGCGCCCGTTGGAGCTCGCCGCTCAGCGTCAGCGATTTCCTCAAGACCACCGCGGTGGTCAACCTTCCCTCCGATGTCGTGGACGACCTCGCTCGCGCGGCGGCCGTCATCGCACGCGCGGAGGGCCTGGGCGGCCACGCCCACGCCGCCGAGCGTCGCGTGCAGGGTCGCTGATGAGCGCTGTGGACATTCGCCGCTACCTCCGCCCGGACTTCGCTGACCTCGAGGAGTACACGCCGGTCAAGCCGCTCGATGTCCTCGCGGCGGAGATCGGTGTGCCTGTGGATCAACTCGTGAAGCTCGACGCCAACGAGAACCTCTACGGCCCCATCCCCGAGATCCGGGACGCAGTCTCGAACGCAGACCTCCACATCTACCCGGACCCGGGTCACGAAGCGCTCCGCATCGCCATCGCCGACTACTGCGGCGTCCGGCCGGAACAGGTGGTCGCGGGCTCTGGCGCCGACGACCTCATCGATATCCTCATCCGCGTGACCATGCCCGAGGCGGTCGTGAACTTGCCGCCCACCTTCGGGATGTACGGATTCCTCGCGAAGATTTCGCGTGCCCGCGTCATTGATGTCCCGCGCAAGCCTGACTTCGCACTGGACCTGCCCGGCATCGCCGCTGCGGTGGAGCAGGGTGCGGGCATCGTCTTCGCGACATCGCCGAACAACCCGACGGGCAATCCCCTCTCCCTCGACGAAGTGCACGCCCTCTGCGAACTCGACGCCATCATCGCTGTCGACGAGGCCTACATCGAATTCGGCGGCGAAACGGCGATCCCGCTCATCGCCGCGCACTCCAACCTCGTCGTGCTTCGAACCTTCAGCAAGTGGGCGGGCCTCGCCGGCCTCCGCGTCGGCTATTCCATCAGCGCCGCCGCCCTCGCCGACACCTTGATGGCCGTGAAGCAGCCCTACAACGTCAACGTCGCCGGCGACGTCGCCGCCCGGGCCGCATTGGAACACCGCGCGCAAATTTTCGAGACCGTGCAGTGCATCGTCGCGGAGCGCGACCGCCTCTCGAAGCTTCTCGGTGAGATCGGATGGCTCCGCCCGCTCCCCTCGGCCGCAAACTTCCTCCTTTGCGAAGTGATCGGCCGTCCCGCCGCCGATGTCGCTGCCGCACTCCGCAAGCAGGGTGTGCTCGTCCGCTACTACGACCGGGCAGAGCTGCGGAACTACATCCGCATCAGCGCCGGCCGCCCCGAAGACACTGACCGCCTCATGGCTGCCCTGGCGAACGTCTAGAAGGGCAGGATGCTTCGACATTTTGCCGCCAGCTCTCAACGCTGCGGAATGGGAGCGAGGTGCCGCTGGCAGGCAAGGGAATCGCCGGTGGTGCGCCGGCAGTCCGATGGGAACGGAAAGTTCGTCTTCGATGACCCGTTTCCACGGGTCCTGGGCTAGCCGCCCGAGAATCGTCCGGAAGCCGGTTCTGCGGTAGAACTTATTGTATGGCTCGCACCGCGCACGTTGAGCGCAACACCGCAGAAACCACGATCGCCCTCGACTTGAACCTCGATGGCACGGGCAAGTTTGCCATCGATACCGGCGTCGGCTTCTTCGACCACATGCTTAGCCATATCGCCAAGCACGGGGTCTTCGACCTGGAACTCCAGGCGAAGGGCGATCTTCATATCGACCAGCACCACACGGTCGAAGACTGCGGCATCGCGCTCGGCCAGGCATTCGCCGAAGCGCTCGGCGACAAGGCTGGGCTGGTGCGTTCCGGCTCCGCCTACATGCCGCTCGACGAGGCGCTCGCTTTCG
>JALOAP010000497.1 GCA_023228745.1 Dehalococcoidia bacterium
GCACCTGCCCCACACCGACAGCGACCAGGCAGGCGAGCAGTCCGATATACAGGCAGTATCGTAGTGTCTTGTTGTCGATTACCTTGTTTTCCATTTCTAAATCACCTTCTTCACTTTCACGTCAATCTTTGCGAACTGCTCAAACGGCAGGCTTTTCACATAAACGAGTTTCTTCCGGCTGTATTGCTTGTTGGAGATCTTCAGCACGTCGCCCGGGTAGACACCGGCACCGCCCGGCCGGGGTATCGGGTTGATGATGTTCCATTTGCTTGCCAGCACGTCGAAGTGCAACCGGAGTTTCGGCGGTTTGGGTGGGGTTTCTTCTTTAAGGTAATACCGCTGGCGTATCGGTGGGATTGTGACCGCCGGCGATTTGGGGTAGGGTATTTTTGGGAGGTATGGTGGTTTCTCTGGTGGGACCACGGGTCGATATGGTGGTTTGGTTGGGGGTGTTGTTGGGTATGGTGGTTTGGTTGGTGGAATGTCTGGAATGTAGGGTGTTTTTGTCGGCGGAGTGGTTGGGAAATATGTCACTTTCCCTGGCGGTATTGTTGGTTTATACGGCGCCTTTGGTGGCGGAGTGGTTGGGAAATATGGCGTTTTTATCGGAGGGGTAGAGGGGGTGTATTTTGACGGTATTGTAATTTCAGGAACGTAAGAATCCTTTATAGTATACATCGTTGAATACCCAGGTTTTTTGATTGGTGTGGGTAGTGTATATCGTGGTTGGAGTACTTTTCCAAAGAGATAAGATGGTGCATGGCCTCCTGTGTGGTAAACAGTATAATCCTCTGGTAGCAATGGCGCCTTGGTTTGGTATGGTTGCCGTGATAGGGGTTGCGGATAACCCGGTGATAAAAATTGATTAACCACAGGAGACACTCCTATCGGTAATTTTTTTAGGGGTTTCGTTGGCCTGATGATGAAATCATATATTGATGGTGCTGATCGTGGAGACACGGGTTGATCAGGATATAATGGTATTGATGCTTTCCCTTCCCGGACCTCAAACCCTAAAACATCAAATCGCTCTCCTCGTGGAGATACTATCTTTTTAGGTTTCAGCCGTTTCCCCGCAAAGAAATCTCGCCACACACCTTTTGCGATGTACCCTCCATCAACTGGTTCAAGTTTCATGAGGTGGGGTTGAGTAGGTTTAAGGCTGACCTCTGCAACACGAACACGACCACCAACAACCCCGCCATACATCTCATCATACCAGATTTTTGTTTTAGGAACTTCTGCCCATCGTTCCCCCAAGTGGTGCCACCGTGTTCCACGGGTTAACCCTTCAAGAGCTGTAGGCTGGTAGTATACCTTAGTTCCAACAGGCACAACAAACTCTTCTTCAAGACCACCATACCTAAATCCAGTCATCGGTTTCGGTCCGGGGTATAATCGACCACGAGGAGTAACCTTCGGATCTCCAAAAATATCCCGGGACACGTCACGTCCATATTTCCCTGCTTTGTTCCGTTGCCAGTATCGCACGGCATTTGACATTGATTTAGGATACGATGGTTTAGCAACAAGCCGAACGACGCCGCCACCGAGTATTGGTTTTCCTTCTCCTTCAAAAATAGGTGAATAATCTTTCGGTTTGATTAACCCTTTGGAATACAACACGCCTTGAACTTTGTTCTTAAATATTTCAAATTGAGAAAATGGTATCTCTACTTCACTCGGGTTTAAGAAATCAAGATACACTTTTTCACGGCCGCCAAAATATAACCCGCCTTCTCTACTTTTGATGGTTAGTTCCCCTTCTTGCGATAAAGTTTTGATAATCCCTCCGGGGCGGGTTGCATGATAAAACGCACCTTCTTTTCCTACCTGCTTGAGAAGGTCTCGTGGGCGTTTGATAAACGATATCGAAGGTTCCCACTGGATTCCTTTCACCTCATACCGTTTTGCGATACGGCGTTTTATTGTTGGTTCGGCCCGGTTTTTCCTGCAGGTACAACCGGATCATCACCTTCTCAAATGGTGTCAGTTCCTCTAATGGATATGAGCGCCGCAAATTCGCAACGTCCATCTGTGGTCGTGGTTCCCACGACACGTCTTTAAGTAAGTCAACCTCAATCTCTCCAAACATTTGTTTGGCAGAACGGTATTGAGGTTTATTCCGTTTCACTACTGTCTCAACATAATCAAGAACCGTTTCAGAAAATCCGGCGGCGTCACGAGCCATACCGATCTGTTTACGAGTGAGAACTCCTCCAAAATCAAGTTCGCGTGGAGTAAGCAGGTCGGCAGCCATCGCTCGTGATTGTGAGTAAGTATCGACAATATCTTTCACACGGCGGGGGTTATGCTGCAACCGAAGTTTTTTCCCTGGTTCTTGTACCCACCCTTCAAGCATCCCCCCAATTTTGGCACGCACCTGTTGACGGGGACTGATAACATACACGTCCTTACCGCCAACACCTGGAACTTTAAAAGGTTTGGATGTGAACGTTGGGTAATGTTCCTTCGCGCTGGCGTGTATGAACTCTTCACCGGACCTTGTCCAGATACTCAACCGACCTTTATCTGATAATATTTTACCAGCACCACGCCCCTCCAACGAACGGACGGTGCTTACTGTTTCAGAAAATACGTCTTCCTGTATCCCTTTCTTGATGTACGTATCAAAATCACTTTTCGAGATGTCACGAAATCCTTTCCCAACAAATACACGCGAACCACGACTGCCAGCATTAACTATACGGTCTCCATATTCTGACCAGTTCCGCATGACTGTCTCCATTGTACCACGTGCTGCAGATGTCGTGGGCGCCTCACCAAATGGTTCTCTGACGGTAGGTTTCCATAACGGGCTTTGTGCGATGTCCACGCCGACACGCTGACCGCCTCTCCACAAATCGGCGGCGAGTTTCGGCGCTTTAACATCAATGTACTTGCCCATCCACGCAA
>JALOAP010000017.1 GCA_023228745.1 Dehalococcoidia bacterium
AGTTCCCGCGCCTATCGCTGGCCGCGTGCTCAGTGTTCGCGTGAACGCGGGCGATGAGGTGAAGGCCGGCGACGTCCTCCTGATTCTCGAAGCGATGAAGATGGAGAACGAGATCAAGTCTCCGGCTGACGGCACCGTCAAAGAGGTGCTCGTCGCAGACGGCGCGCGCGTCTCCGAGGGTGAGGGGCTGGTCGTCGTCGAATAGCAACCACCATCTGAGTTCCTGGAACGGCCCGGCGGGGTGTACCGCCGGGCCGTCTTGTTTTCCGGTGTGATCGCCGAAGGAGAAGCTACCGGGGGCGCAACGAGCCGGTGATCCTCGATGGAGATGATAGGTCTCCGCCGCGCCCGGGGTTCCGCTCGTGTGAGAGCTCGTCCCATCCTATGGAGGACGAGCCAAACTCGGAGCAGCGGGCATAGCGCGCGCTTTTGACTCTCGGCCGTTTCGAAAGCAAGGCCGCTTCACAGCAGACGCACTCATATCAATCGGCGCTATACCTAGAGAGATAGCATTCACAACTCGCCTATGAGTCGGTAGGCTAACGCAGGGAGGCCCGACTTGGCCTGGGAAAGGGAAAGCATGGCAATTTCGGAAGCTCCGCATAACGTCAGCGAACTCGTCCTCGCGAACGCGAGAGTGGTGCATCGGAACCTCTCCTCACCTGTGCTCTATGAACGAGCGATCACCCGGTCCGAGGGGAAGCTGCTACAGGGTGGCACGTTCGCAGTTCGCAGCGGCACGCGAACGGGCCGGAGCCCGGACGACAAGTTCGTTGTGAAGACACCGGAGATTTCCGAGCACGTCTGGTGGGGGGTGCACAACCAGCCGATGACTCCGGAAAGGTACGAGCATGTGAAGCAGCGCATCGTGAAGTACCTAAAGGACAAGGAACTGTTCCTCCAGGACTGCGTGGTGGCCCAGGACCCGGTGCACCAGCGGACCGTCCGCGTGGTGACAGAGAACGCGTATCACGCGCTGTTTGCCCGCACGATGTTCATTCCATCGAGGCCGCTCCGACCGGGTGAGTCGCCACAGATCACCATCTTGCACGCGCCCTTCCTCGCGCTCGAAGGCGATGCCGACGGCGTGAACAGCGACGCCGTCGTGGCCTTGAACCCGACGGACGGGGAGATCCTGATCGCCGGCACCGCCTATGCGGGCGAGATGAAGAAGGCGGTCTTCACGGCGATGAACTACTACCTGCCACTCGACGGGGTGCTTTCGCTGCATTCGGCGGCGAACCTCGACCCGAAGACCGGGAAGACGGCACTGTTTTTCGGTCTTTCCGGCACAGGGAAGACGACGCTCAGCACTGACCCTGAACGGCTCCTGATTGGCGACGATGAGCACGCCTGGACCGAGGGGGGCATTTTCAACATCGAGGGTGGGTGCTACGCGAAGGTCATCCGCCTTTCGAAGGAGGCCGAGCCGGACATTTTCGAGACCACGCACCTCTTCGGGACGATCCTGGAGAACGTGATCTTCGATGAGGACTCCCGTGAGGTGGACCTCGATGACGACTCGATCACCGAGAACACACGCGGGAGTTACCCGCTGGGTTCGCTCGCGAAGGTGTTCACCGGGGAGGTGGCGCCCCATCCAAGCCACGTCATCCTGCTGACGGCCGACGCATTCGGTGTGTTGCCACCGCTCGCACGGCTCTCGACACCGCAGGCCCTTTATCACTTCCTGAGCGGATACACGTCGAAGTTGGCCGGGACAGAAGTCAACCTGAAGGAGCCGAAGGCGACATTTAGCGCGTGCTACGGGGCACCGTTCATGGCGCTGAACCCGACGGTCTATGCCGACCTGCTCGAACAGCGGCTGGAGATGACCGGTGCCCAGACCTGGCTGGTCAACACCGGTTGGATTGGCGGCCCGTTTGGCGTGGGCGAACGCATCGCAATCCAGGAGACGCGGAAGATGGTGCGGGCGATCCTGAACGATGCATTCACATCGTCCACGTTCCGGCGCGATGAGATCTTCGGTTTCGAAGTGCCGTTGCAGGTGCCGGGTGTGGACCGGGGCCTGCTGAATCCGCGCGATCTGTGGGATGATAAGGATGCGTACGACGGGGCCTACCAGGGGCTGGCGGACAAGTTCCACACAGCGTTCGGCCAATTCCGGGACCTGGTGAAGCCAGAGGTGGCGGCCGCAGGGCCGTAGCCGGGTCGCGGAGCGCAGAGGACGACGGGACGACGCTGAACGCCCGCCGCCCGGCGGTGCTCTCGTTCGACTGTGACTGCCGTCGAATCTAGAATTGCAGGCGTCGGGCCGAAGCCGCCCCGTGAGGTGAAGCTGCGTGGTCGTAAAGTATCTGCGAGACCAGCGTCATGTTGGCGTGGTTGAAGAAATCGCGAAAGAGAAGTTCCCGTTCCCGAACGAGGAGTTCGCGGACCTCGAGACGATCCTGAACGAACCGAAGCCACGGATGAGCGTGGGCAAGGACGAAAACGGGCAGGATCTCTTCCCGGACATCGTGGTGGTGCGGCGCCCGGGCGTCTGGCTGAAGATGCTCGCGGAAGTGGAAACGGCCGACACGGTGACTGAGGAGAGCGCACTCACGCAGTGGCTGCCCTACTCGAAGTGCGGCGACTTCTACCTGTACGTGCCGTTCGGCTGTGCGAAGGAAGCGCGCCGGCTGATCAAGAAGCACAAGATCGCAGTCAAGGGCCTGCGCCTGTGGCGGTTCCGCCCGGTGTGGGGACTGGACGTTGCTGAGGCGTGAGCCCCACGGAATAGGGGCACAGAGCGACATCGATCGCGAGTCCCTCGTGGACCGCGCTCGGCTCAACGTCTTCTTCGACGTAGACCACACCCTGGTGTGGCCACACGCCGAGGCGAACGTGTTGCGTCCGAATGCGCATGTTGCGATGCAGCGGCTGAAGTTGGCGGGCCACGGCGTGTATGTGTGGTCCGCCGGGGGCGAGGCATACGTGCGGCGCGTGGTGGAGATGCACAGGCTCAGCGAGTGGGTGGACGACTGCTTCGACAAAGACCCACGCGTGCAGCCGGCGCCGGACTTCATCATCGATGACGATTGGTACCTTGTGGAGAAGTACGGAGGGCACCTGGTAAGCCAGTACAAGGCTGTCGACGAGGGCGACCGGGAGCTACTCGAGGCGTTGGAGCGGCTGGCCGAACTAGGACATCTCTGAGCCGGTCGTTCTCCCCGGTCGTGGCGGTGTCCGCCGCTTCGTGCGGCTGGCCATCCCCCCGTCTTCCGTCCACCGAAGGCTTCGCTCGCCCGGCGGCACCGCCTGTGCCAGGAAGGTAGTCTATCCGGAGGGATAGCATTGACCGAAGGCACGAAGGGAGCAGGGGTGCCAGACAAACAACACCGCCGGCCGGAAGCAGCTGAGCGGGAGGAGAGCCCGTCCGGGATGCCGGGCCAAGAGGATGCCCCCGGAGCTCCGGGGGCGCACGCCCATAGCGCGGGGCCGAGGGGCGAAGAACGATGGGCGGCGAACCGACAGGCCGGTGTTAGTGCAGATACCGCTCTCCCGGATGTCCGTCGCGAGGCTCACGGCACAGGGGCCCACGAGGGTCACGGCGGACATGGGGGAGACACACACGCCGGCCACGACAAGCATGCGGGCCACACGCCAGAGATGTTCCGTGACCGGTTCTGGCTGTCGCTAATCCTTACGATTCCCGCCGTCTTCTGGTCGGAGCACATCGAAGAGCTGCTCGGGTACAACGCGCCCGAGTTCACGGGTTCGGACCTGATCCCACCGGTGTTGGGAACGATCATCTTCCTCTACGGCGGGACCACCTTCTTGCGAAGCGCCTGGCACGAACTGGCGGCACGGCTGCCGGGGATGATGGTCCTGATCGCGCTCGCCATCAGCACGGCGTTCATCTTCTCGTGGGTCGTCGAGCTCGGGATCATCGACTCGGAGCCGCTGTGGTGGGAACTGGCGACGCTCGTGACCATCATGCTCCTTGGCCATTGGATCGAGATGCGCTCCATCGACCAGGCGAGCGGGGCGCTCCAGGCGTTGGCAAAGCTCCTCCCGGATACGGCGACGCGCGTCACGAGCGGTGTCGAAGAGCAGGTGCGAGTGAGCGACCTGCGGCCAGCGGACGTGGTCCTCGTACGCCCTGGCGAAAGCGTTCCCGCCGACGGTGTCGTGCGAAGCGGCGCGAGCGACGTGAACGAGTCGCTCATCACCGGCGAGTCGCGCCCCGTGAACAAGGGAGAGGGCGATGAGGTGGTCGCCGGGACGATCAACGGCCAGGGCTCGCTCCGGGTGGAGGTGACGGTCACCGGCGACGAAACGACGCTGTCGCGGATCATGCGGTTGGTCTCGGACGCACAGCAGTCGCGTTCGCGGGCGCAACAGCTTGCGGACCGGGCAGCGCAGCTCCTGACCTTTGTCGCGATAGCCGCGGCAGCGATCACCGTCGGCGCCTGGATCGCGCTCGATGCGGAGATCGACTTCACGATCGTGCGCGCGGTCACCGTGCTGGTCATCGCTTGCCCCCATGCGCTCGGGCTGGCGGTACCGCTAGTGGTCGCCATCTCGACGACACTCGGTGCGCAGAGCGGGCTGCTGGTCCGGGACCGGCGTGGGCTGGAAGAAGCCCGGGAAGTCGATGTGGTGGTGTTCGACAAGACCGGCACGCTCACGCTGGGCGAGCTCCGGGTCGCTGCAATGACCATGGCTGACGGCGTGTCGGAAGCGGAAGCGCTCCAGGTCGCCGCGTCCGTGCAGGCTGAGTCGGAGCATCACATCGCGCGAGCAATCGTGGAGACGGCCACCCAGCGTGGCCTTGAAGTGCAGGCTCCGGAGGGCTTCCGGGCGTTCGCGGGGAAGGGCGTCGTCGCCACGGTCGGCGGCGTCGAGTATCAGATGGGCGGGCCTGCCTTACTCGACGCTGAGACGGTGGACATCCCGGCCTCGCTGGAGGGGGCGGCGCGCGCCGCAGGAGAACGCGGCCAATCTGCCGTCTACCTGGTGAGCAAATCGCGCGCGCTGGCCGTGTGCGCAATCGCCGACGCCATCCGAGAAGAGAGCCGGGAGGCAGTCCGCAGATTGCACGGAGCTGGTATCGAGGTTGCAATGCTCACCGGCGACGCGTGGCCGGTCGCGCGGGCGGTCGCCGCGGAGCTGCAGATCGACACGGTCTTTGCGCAGGTGCTCCCAGAGGACAAGGCGTCGAAGATCCGCGAGCTCCAGGCGCAGGGGAAGCGCGTGGCGATGGTCGGCGACGGTGTCAACGATGCGCCGGCGCTCGCTACGGCGGATGTGGGCATTGCCATCGGTGCGGGCACGGACGTGGCCGTGGAAGCGGGAGATGTCGTCCTCGTGCGCTCGGACCCCCGTGACGTGGCCCGTATTGTGACGCTCTCCCGGGCAACCTACCGGAAGATGCTGCAGAACCTCTGGTGGGCGGCCGGCTATAACATCGTCGCGATCCCGCTCGCCGCGGGTGCGCTGGCTCGATGGGAGATCGTGCTTACGCCTGCGGTCGGGGCTGCGCTCATGTCGGCCAGTACGATCATCGTTGCGCTGAACGCGCAGCTCCTGCGCAGGGTGCGGCTGTAGGCGCCGCACTGACGGACGGTCGATGGTGCGAGTGACACGGCGGATGGCCCGGGCGCAGGGTGCGCCGTAGGCTCTAGATATGCGCGTCCTCTTCATTGAACCGTTCTACGGCGGGAGCCACAAGGCGTTCGCGGACGGGCTGGTGCGGCACAGCCGGCACACGATCGAGCTCCTAACGTTGCCCGAAGGTGAGTGGCGGCGACGGATGCGGCGCGGGTCGCAGGAACTCGCCGGGATGGCGCAGCAACTCGACGGGAGCTTCGATGCCATCATCGCGACGGACATGCTCGATGTCCCGGCGTTCCTCGCGCTGACGCGTCCAGAGTTCGAGCGGACGCCGCTCCTGCTCTATTTCCACGAGAACCAGTTCACCTATCCGCGGATCAAAGGGACGAAGCTGAACTCGTGGTTCGGTGGCATCAACTACCTGTCGGCGCGTGCTGCAGATCTCGTGGCGTTCAATTCGGCCTACCACCGCCGAGACTTCCTGGAGGCACTGCGGACGCTGACCGGCCACCCGAACAACTGGCTGGTGCCCGCGGCAGTGGCGGAGATCGAGGCAAAGAGCGGAGTCCTGCCTATCGGTGTGGACTTCGAGTGGCTCAACGACGCGCTGCCCGAAGAGCTCACCTCCGGGTCTGCAGTCGACGCGGGAGAGTCACCGGTTATCCTCTGGAACGCACGGTGGGAGTTCGACAAGGCTCCAGACATGTTCGCGCGGACCATCCGGGCGCTGGCCGGCGAGGGCGTGCCCTTCCGGCTGGCACTGTGCGGCGATCCCGGGCCAAATCCACACCCGGCATTGATGGAGCTCGGCGAGGAGTTGCGGGACCGGGTGCTGCAGCACGGGTTCGCAGAGAGCCGGTCGGGATACGGCGAGCTCTTGTGGGAGAGTGACGTGGTGGTGAGCACCTCTCGGCACGAGTTCTTCGGGATTGGGATGGTGGAGGCGATGTACGCAGGCTGCGTCCCCATCGCGCCGCGCGGCCTGAACTACCCGGACCTGGTGCCAGCGAGGCTGCACGACCGCTGTCTCTTCGAAACGGAGACGGAGCTGATGGCACTGCTCCGGGCGAGGCTTACGGAGCCGATCGCAGTCGAGGAGCGTCAGCAGGTCCACGAAGCGGCAGCGGCCTACGCCTGGGAGTTCGTGGCGCCAGTGTGGGATGCGGCGCTGACATCGCTCGTTGCTTGCAGTTCCGATACATCTCCTGCCGGGCGGATCGGTGTGTGGGAAGCGAAGTGACCTTCGAGCTATCCTGATCCCGTGCTTACGACAGTTGGTGTTGCTCCACGGGAACTCGAACGGTACCGGTCATCTGTCCGCGAAGGCGTCATCGAGGCGATTCGTGAAGATGCAGCGAAGCTGCAGGGGGCGCGGGTCCTGCATATCAACGCAACCGCGTATGGCGGCGGTGTTGCCGAGATCCTGCACAGTATGGTGCCGCTGATGCGGGACATTGGGCTGCAGTGTGACTGGAAGGTGCTGACTGGTAGTGATGAGTTCTTCAATGTCACGAAGGCGATGCACAACGCGCTGCAAGGGACGGACCATCCATGGAAGCCTTCGGACCGCGAAACGTGGGTGAACCAGAACCGGTTGAACACCGAGGGCTGGCAGGACTACGACTACGTGTTCGTACACGATCCGCAGCCAGCACCGTTGCTGTACATCCTTCGCGACCACGGGATGAACCCGGGCGGGCATTGGGTCTGGCGGTGTCACATCGACCTCACCAACGCGCAGCAGCAGGCATGGGACCTGCTGCGGCCGTTCGTGGAGGAATACGACGGCAGCATCTGGACGATGCGGCAGTACGTACGCGAAGGGGTACCCGAGCGGCACCTGAAGATCGCCCCACCGGCGATCGACCCGCTGAGCCACAAGAACGACGCGATTTCCGACCTGCAGATCCAGGCGGTGCTCGATCGGTACGGTGTTGACCGGCACCGGCCGATCATCTCGCAGGTGTCGCGCTTCGACCCGTGGAAGGACCCGCTGGGCGTCATCGAGGCGTACCGTGTGGTGAAGCGTGAGCTGCCCGAGCTCCAGCTCATCCTTGTGGGGTCCATGGCGCATGACGACCCTGAGGGCTGGGAGTGGTACGAGAAGGTGGTGCGGCGCGCGGGCGAGGACTGGGACATCCATGTGCTCACGAACATGAATGGCGTTGGGAACATCGAGGTGAACGCCTTCCAGTACGCGTCCGACGTGGTTATCCAGAAGTCGACACGCGAGGGGTTCGGGCTGGTTGTGGCGGAAGCGATGTGGAAGGGGAAGCCCGTGGTCGGCGGAAAGGTGGGGGGCATCCCACTCCAGATCATCGACGGCGAGACCGGGTACCTCGTGGACTCAATCGAGGAGTGCGCAGCACGGACGATGGAGCTTCTGCGGGATGGGCAAGAGCGACGGCGGATGGGCGAACAAGGCCGCGAGCACGTGCGGGACAATTTCCTTATTACCCGGTACTTGCACGATTATGTGCGTATGATGTGCGAGCTTTCGGGAGAGCCCGTTTCGGAACCGACGCTCGCGGAGGAGGCCGTCGGCGGCGAGTAGCAGGCCCCTTCGCGCAGGACTCCAGGGTGCGTGGACCGTTGGTCCGCGCGGCCTTCGGGTGGCTGCGCGCGTCGTTTGGCGCACACTGAAGCTCTACAACGAAGACAGTTGCGGCACCTACGCGGCGGCCATCGCGTACTACGGAATCTTCTCGCTCGTTCCGCTCGCGCTGATCATCCTGTCGGTGTTCGGCCTGTTGGTCGACCGCGAGCGAATCGTGGACTTTGTTTTCGAGCAGCTTCCCCTGCAGGACGACCCCTCAGTGCAGGAGAACGTGCGGAGGATCGTGGAGCGGGCGCAACAGATCAGCCTCGCCAGCCTCGGTATCGGCGTGGTCGCGCTCGTTTGGTCTGGGAGTGGCATCTTCGCGGCGGTGCGGCGGGGGCTCAACGCGGCCGCCCACCGGCAGCAGTCGCGGCCGTTCTGGCGTGGGAAGCTGCTGGATGTGGCGCTCATCCCGAGCCTGGGAATATTGATCATGCTCTCGCTGGGGTTGACGGCGGCAGTACAGGGCGTGATCGAACGCGCGGGTGAGTACGCAGCCATCCGCCCGCACCAGAACCTTGCGCTCCGGGTGGCTGCGTACACCCTGCCGGCACTGGTGACGTTCACGATGTTCGCGCTGCTTTACCGTTTCGTCCCCACGGCGCGGCCTCGCTGGGCGGAGGCGATCGCTGGTGCACTCTTTGCCTCGCTCCTGTTCGAAATCGCGAAGAACGTGTACGCGTACGTACTGCTGGAGGCGCCATTCGAGCGGGAAACGGCGATTTATGCCGGTTTCGGGACGGTGCTCGCCTTCTTATTCTGGATTTTCATGAACGCGTCGATCCTGCTCCTTGGTGCGGAATTTTCGCGCGCGGTGGGCATCGAAGCTCGCGCAGGAAGAGGGGAATTGCCGGCGCGTGCTGGCGACGAGTTGGAGGCGGGACGGGGCGCATAGATTGGGCCGATAGGGCGCATTGGGCACTTTAGAAACAATATTGTTGGAAAAGGTTGAGTACTCGTGTGGGGGCACCTACAATAAGCGCATGCATGGGACGCGGGAGCGAGTGCTCGAGTTGGTTATCGAGCGGTGCGAGGTGCGCGTGGAGGAGCTCGCGGAGGCGCTGGGGATCAGCGCGGCCGCGGTGCGCCGGCACCTGGACATCCTCCGCGCCGATGGGTTGGTGCATGTCCGGTCGGTAAAACAGGCGACCGGGCGGCCGTACCACACCTATCACCCGACTGAGGCAGCGGTGGAGGACGCGGCTACGGCAGAATTGCTCACGCGCATGCTGCAGACGCTGAGCGACCGGGATGACGTGGTGGTAGCGGTGAGCGCTGGCATTGCGGAGTCACTGGCGTCGAAGCACCGGCAGGACGTTGCCGGGACTGCACCGGCGGAGCGGATCGTGCAGGTAACGGAGAGCCTTCGACACGAGGGGATCCTGGATACGTGGCGCGAAAGCCCGGACGGCTACCACCTGATCAACGGGTCGTGCCCATATCGGAGGGCAGCGGAGATCTCGAAGCTGCCTTGCGAATCGGACCGGAGGGCGATTGAGTTGCTGCTCGGCGAAGACGTGGAGCAGATCAACCGCATCGTGGACGGTTCTCCTGTGTGTGAGTACCTGGTGCGCGCGGAGCGCGGGCCACAAACAACCGTGGAAGTGAGTTAACTGGATATGACGGAAACGTTGCTGGACATCAAGGACCTCCGCGCGACGATCGCCGGGAAGGAGATCCTGACCGGCCTGACGCTGCGCATCAACGAGGGCGAGGTGCACGCCATCATGGGCCCGAACGGCTCGGGCAAGAGCACCCTCGCGAACGTATTGATGGGTCACCCGGCATACGAGGTGACGGGCGGGGAGGTCCTTTTCAAGGGGCAGCGGCTGCAGGACCTGGCGCCAGACGAGCGGGCCCGGCTGGGGCTGTTCCTTGCGTTCCAGTACCCGGTGGCCATCCCGGGCGTGACGATGGTGAACTTCCTGCGCCAGGCACTGAACGCACGGCGCGGGGAAGAGGTGCCGATCCGGGAGTTCCGGGAGCAGCTGTTTAGCAAGATGGACCTGCTGAAGGTAGACCAGGAGTTCGCACGGCGTTACGTCAATGACGGCTTTAGTGGTGGCGAGAAGAAGCGGGCAGAGATGCTGCAGCTCGCGATGCTCGAGCCTTCGCTGGCGGTGCTGGACGAGACGGACTCGGGTCTCGACATCGACGCACTGCGGACGGTGGCGGAGGGCGTGAATGCGCTGATGCACCCGAAGATGAGCCTCCTGCTCATCACGCACTACCAGCGCCTGCTCAACTACATCCAGCCGCAGTTCGTCCACGTGCTCATTGGTGGGCGGATTGTGCGCTCGGGTGGTCCGGAGCTTGCGCTCGAGCTGGAAGAGTCCGGCTACGACGAGCTGGAAGCGGCCGCGGCCACGGCCTAGGGAGGGACGGACAATGACAAGCCAGGCAGAACTGATCCGCGAGGGCGGCTACAAGTGGGGCTTCTACGACGAGGAAGAGGCACTCTTCAAGGCGAATAAGGGCCTGAGCCACGAGATCGTGGACGTGATTTCTAACATGAAGAAGGAGCCGGAGTGGATGCGGGAATTCCGCCATCGCTCGCTCGACACCTTCCTCGAGAAGCACGATCCGCCGTGGGGCAGCCCGGAGCTGAAGTCGATCGACTTCGACGACATCCACTACTACGTGCGCACCTCGGACGAGAGTGAGCGTTCGTGGGAAGACGTGCCAGAGTACATCAAGGACACGTTCGACAAACTGGGCATCCCGGAGGCGGAGAAGAAGTATCTCGCTGGTGTGGGCGCCCAGTACGACTCGGAAGTCGTCTACCACAACATCCGTGAGGACCTCGAGAAGCAGGGCGTGATCTTCCTTGGCACCGACCAGGCGCTGAAGGAGCACGAGGACATCTTCAAGGAGTACTTCGGTACGGTGGTGCCGCCCGGGGACAACCGCTACGCGGCGCTCAACAGCGCGGTGTGGTCCGGCGGTTCGTTCATCTACGTGCCGAAGGGTGTGAAGGTGGACATCCCGCTGCAGGCGTATTTCCGGATCAACACGAAGAACATGGGCCAGTTCGAACGGACGCTGATCATTGCGGACGAGGGCAGCCAGGTTCACTACGTGGAAGGCTGTACGGCCCCGGTCTACAGCTCGGACTCACTGCATAGCGCGGTGGTCGAAATCATCGTGAAGAAGAATGCGCGGGTGCGGTACACGACGATCCAGAACTGGTCGAACAACGTGTACAACCTGGTGACGAAGCGCGCGGTGGCGTACGAGAACGCGGTGATGGAGTGGGTCGATGGAAACCTCGGCTCGAAGCTCACGATGAAGTACCCATCGGTCTTCCTTATGGAGCCTGGCGCGCACGGTGAGATCCTTTCGCTGGCGTTCGCTGGCGAGGGCCAGCACCAGGATGCTGGCGGGAAGATCGTCCACGCGGCACCGAACACCACGTCGACGATCGTGTCGAAGTCGATCAGCAAGGACGGCGGACGCGGAAGCTACCGCGGCCTGCTGAAGGTGTACGAAGGATGCGAGGGTGTGAAGTCGACCGTGCGCTGTGACGCACTCCTCCTCGACGAGGAGTCGCGTTCGGACACTTATCCGACGATGGAGGTCGACGAGCCCGACGTTCACATCCAGCACGAGGCGTATGTTTCGAAGCTCGGCGAGGACCAGCTCTTCTACCTGATGAGCCGGGGGCTGAGCGAGGACGCGGCAGCGAAGATGATCGTGAACGGCTTCGTGGAGCCGATCGTGAAGGAGCTGCCGATGGAGTACGCCGTCGAGCTGAACCGGCTGGTGGAACTTCAGATGGAAGGGGCCATCGGCTAGGTCCTTCGCCCCACCCGGGACAACCGGGACGCGGAGGAGCGTTGGAAGATGACCGGCCCCGGAGACAACCGTCGCCGGGGCCGTTTCTCAGAAAGGAAGGCAGGAATGAGTTCTGCTGTGGAACAGGGCGAGGCGAATCTCAGCGTCGCAACGAGCGAACAACTCGGCGCTGCGCAGCACGATTCGCCGCAGCAGGCGGAACTACGTGCGAAGGCGGCGAAGCTGGCGTTTGAGATGGAGATGCCTTCGCCGATGGAGCGTCCGTGGAAGTATCTCGATGTCCGCACCTTGAGCCTTGACGCCTACCGTCCCGGGCTTGGTGCGGAGGGGGCTGAGGCGCCGACGGTCGATGGCGACTACGCGGCGATTGTGCGGCAGGTGAACGGCGAGACGGTCTCTGTCGAGGTGCGCGCCGAGGGGCTGCAGATCATCCCCTTCGAGCGGAACGAAGACGCGAAGACGCATGAACTGATCGACACGCACCTGGGGAGTGTTGTTCCGTTCGACCGCGACAAGCTGACGGCGCTGCACTACGCATTCGAGCGTGGTGGCCTGCTGATTTATGTCGCCCCAAATGCCGAGATCAAGCAGCCGGTCCGTATCTCACGCTGGTTCGCGACGGGGAAGCAGCTTGGGACGCCACACACATTGGTCGTGACTGGTGCGAACACGGAAGTGAGTGTCGTAGAGGACTATCAGTCGAGTGACGACGACATCGTCATCATCCCGGTGGTGGAGCTCGTGCCCGGCCCGTCATCGCGGGTGCACTACAGTGCACTGCACCGCTGGGGAACGAACACGCGAGTGTTTTCCCAGCAGCGCACGGTTACGGAGCACGACTCGGAGCTGGTGTCGGTAAGCCTGGTCTCGGGCGGGGCGGTCGTGAAGTCGCACATCGAGTCTTCGCTCATCGGGCGGGGTTCGAGCAGCGACCTGCTTGGGCTTGGTGTGGGGCGAGGCCGCGAGCACGCGGACTTCTACACGCTGCAGGACCATATCGGCCCGGACACACGGAGCGACCTGCTCTTCAAGTCGGCGCTGAAGGATAGTTCACGGGCGATCTACTACGGCGTGACGCGGGTCGGGCTGGGCGCGAAGAACGCTGATGCAAACCAGGAGGACCGCAACCTTCTGCTTTCGAAGGACGCGAAGGCGGACAGCGACCCGGTGCTCGAGATCCTCACGAACGACGTTATCCGTGTCAGCCACGGTGCGACCGCGGGCCCGGTCGACGAGGAGCAGCTGTTCTACATGGAGTCGCGCGGGCTCCCGCCGGCGGATGCTGAGGCGCTGCTCGTAAGCGGGTTCCTGAGCGAGGTCATTGACCGGATCGGGGACGAGCAACTACGAGAAGAGGTCCGGGCTTCGCTCGACGCACGGATGGCGGACTAGCGCCGTCCGGGGGGAATTAAAGGGTACCGGCGGGAAGCGGGAGGTCGTTTAGGTGATAACCCAAGCACTGGATGTGGCGCGAATTCGTCAGGACTTCCCGATTCTCGCGCAAGAGGTACATGGGCGGCCGCTCGTGTACCTCGACAACGCAGCCACGACGCAGAAGCCGCGGCAGGTGATCGACGCGCTCGTACGGTATTACGAGACGACGAACGCGAATATCCATCGCGGCATCCACCAGTTGGCGGTGCGGGCGACAGAGCAGTACGAGGCGGTCCGGGAGAAGGCTACGCGCCACATTGGTGCGTCAAATTCACAGGACATCGTGTTCACCCGGAATGCGACGGAGTCCATCAACCTGGTCGCACGCGCCTGGGGGGATGCGAATATCGGCGAGGGCGATGAAATCGTCCTGACGACAATGGAGCACCACTCGAACATCGTGCCGTGGCAGCTGCTGGCGCAACGGCGCGGGGCGGTCCTGCGGTATGTCGCGGTAACCGATGACGGGTACCTCGACCTGGAGAGCCTGCGGGCAATGGTGGGCGAACGCACGAAGCTGGTAAGTGTCGTTCATGCCTCGAACGTGCTGGGGACGATCAACCCGGTGCGGGAGATCGCGGAAGTCGCCCACCAGGCAGGCGCACTGGTGCTGGTCGATGGCGCGCAGAGTGCACCGCACATGGCGGTCGACGTGGCATCGATGGGCTGTGACTTCTTCGCGTTCTCGTCGCACAAGATGCTTGGGCCAACGGGCGTGGGCGTCCTGTGGGCACGCGAGGGCTTGCTCGACGAGATGGACCCGTTCCTCGGCGGCGGAGAGATGATCTCGATCGTACGTCCTGACCGATCGACGTGGGCGGAGGGGCCGCACAAGTTCGAGGCCGGGACGCCGAACATCGCGGACGTGATTGCGTTCGGCACCGCGTTGGACTACCTGGCGGAGCTGGGGATGGAGCGCGTTCGGGAGCACGAGAAGGAACTCACCGCGTACGCGATGGCGGCACTCGAAGACCTCGGCGGCGTGACGATCCATGGGCCGCGCAAGCTGGAAGACCGCGGGGGCGTGGTGAGCTTCACGGTCGATGGCGCCCATCCGCACGATGTGAGCACGATTCTTGATGGACATGGTGTCGCCATTCGGGCCGGGCACCATTGCGCACAGCTCCTGATGCGACGGCTCTCGGTGCCTGCCACGAACCGGGCAAGCTTTTACATCTACAACACGGAACAGGAAGTCGACGCGTTGGTGGCGGCGCTGCGGCATGTGCAGGAGGTGTTCGGCGATGCCGATACCCGAACCGCAGTTTGACGACCTCTACCGGGAGATCATCCTCGACCACTACCGCCGTCCGCGGAACCGGGGCGAGCTGAGCGCACCCACGCAGCAGGCGGAGGGGATGAACCCGGTGTGTGGCGACGAAATCGAGCTCGACCTGCGCGTGACGGGGGAGACGATCGAGGAGATCGCGTTCCGGGGGCAAGGGTGCTCAATTAGCCAGTCGAGCGCGTCGCTGCTGACCGAACGCGTAAAGGGCCGGGACATCGCCGAGGCGGAGCGCGTGTCAGCGAAATTCAAGGCGATGATGAATGGCGACGAACCGGACATCGAACTCGGGGACCTGGAAGCGCTCCAGGGGGTGGCCAAGTTCCCGGTCCGCGTGAAGTGCGCCTTGCTAGGCTGGAAGGTACTGGAAGAGGGCCTTTCGCAGGCGAAGAAAGGAATCAAGGAGGCAAGAGGATGACGGAAGCTGCAACTGTCCCAAGTTATGACGAGCTTCGCGCGAAGCTGGCCGAGGTCCAGGACCCGGAAATTAACATGAGCATCGTCGAGCTCGGGCTGGTGTACGACATCCAGTACGAGGACGGCACGGTATACGTGACGATGACGCTCACGAGCCCCGGCTGCCCACTCGGACCGGTGATTCGCGGCGAAGCGTACGCGAAGCTGCGGGAGCTGCCGAGCGTGAAGGACGTCGACGTCCAGATTGTCTGGAACCCGCCGTGGGACCCGCGGACGATGGCGAGCGACGACGTCAAGATGATGCTCGGAGTCTGGTAGTGAGCGGCGAGGGCGGCGGAGGCAGAAAGAAGGGAAAGACTGCCTGGACCACCGGTACCGGCATTGCGCTGGGCGCCGGCCTTGGCGTGGTGCTCGGTGTCATCCTCGACAATATCGCGGTCGGGATCGCGATTGGCGCCGGGGTTGGCGTGGCGATCGGGGCGGCGATGGCGAACCGCGGCTAAGGTCGGGCGTCGAAGCCGGGCACCACATTTCTGTGCAACGAACACCAGGGGGCTGTCCGAACATCCGACAGCCCCCTGGTGTTGGGGTTGAGCTAACTGTCGGGGTTACTCGGAGGGAACCACCCCGTACTTCTTGATGCCGTCGCTGACACAGAGGTAGAACAGGTTCGGCTGCTTTTCCGCCTTCGCGGCCGCATCGATCATGTCCTGGAAGGGAGCATCGGGTGCGACACCGGGCACGCCTTCGCGGACGCGGCACTCGGCGATAGCTGCACGCGACGCCGCGAGCAGGTCTGCCGCCGGCGGGGTTGCGTTCTCGGCGAGCGTCGCGGCCCAGACGGGGTCGACGTCGCGCTGGTGTTGTACGTGACAGTCGCGGTAGGCACCTCGATAGCGGGCACCCTCGTCGAGAACTGCAGTGGCGAAATGGAAGTCGAGTCGTCCGTCCTTCTCCACGGGGGTGCTCACCTTGAACCGCTGGCCGGCGAGGCAGGCGATAGTGGCGTTGACGGCGGATTCATACTCGGCACGAGTCACGACGCCGTCGTCGAGGATTGCGGCTTGTTCCGGGCTGGTCTCCGGGCGCCGTTCTTGGGCGACCTGCTTGGCAGAAGGCCGCGGCGGCCGGGTGTCGTCGGACGCAATCGCGAACGAAATTGCGCTCACCAATGCGGCGACGAGGACGAAGGCAACCGCAGCGATTCGCCAGGATGCGAGTTGAGTGGGCAGCACTAGCAATCTCTCCTGAGGCTGGATAGTAGCTGCCGGTCCATTGACCATAGCTGTGGCCAACAACGAACACCTGATGATCGGAGACGGCTCCCGACGCCACAGCGGAGTCTTCGCGGTACCACCAGTAGGCGTTGGTTTACGATCCGTAGTAGCACACACCGTTCTGCTTATGGCTGACAGATGAGCACTACCTGATTGGTGCAGTCGCGCGTCCGGGTGGGACCGCGAGTGCGACGGCCAGCGCCATCGCGATGAGAACCCGCTTCAAATTGAGCACCTCCGCTCGTTGGGTGTACGAAAACGTCGTTAGGCCCAACGCGACGCCGTATTCGCGCTGCCGCAATAGTTGTCAGGCCGCTATGAAATTTCTTGCATCGAATAACATGTGTAGCCTGCTCGCGAGCCTCGTATGGTCAGGGGAGGAAGCGGAAGATGAGGCCGAGGGCAGATTCGGCGATGAGCTGCCAGCCGGGCGGTTCGTCGTCGCAGGCGTGTTCGTCGACGAGGCTGGCGGCGAAGCCCTGGACGGGCTGGAGGCCGTAGACGCGGGCGAGTTCGCCCATATCGAACCAGGTGCCGCGGCAGTGCACGCACTGGTCGAGCCGGACGCCCGCCTGTTCGTACTGGGACATCGGTTCGTCGCAGGCCGGACAGGGCGGGATGCGCGTTTCGCCGCACTTCGCGCAGGCGCCGTCCGGCTTCAGGTGTCCGAAGCAT
>JALOAP010000499.1 GCA_023228745.1 Dehalococcoidia bacterium
TGGACTGGGTGTGGATAGTCGTGTGGTAACAACTATTCTCCCAGGTCAGAGAGGCATTTCCGTTAGCTCAGGCTATAGGTTCTTGCATCATTATCGGTGAATCCGGGCTCAGTGAAGCCAGTCTGATCGAGATTCATGGCTCGAATGTAAGTTTTGTTTGAAAAAGGCGCAGTCAGCATACACATCTGAAAATCAAACCTGGCCCCTTTGAACCCCAGGCGTCCAAACGGCTCAAACTTCACCGAAAACCGCGTGGGTTGGGCGATCGATTCCAAGCAAGACTCGGCCCTCGTGGTGAATGCCCTCGACATGGCGCTTCGCGCGCGAAAACCTGCCGCAGAGGGTATCGTCCACGTCGATCATGGAGTCCAGTTCACGTCTTGGGCCTTCACCCAAAAGATCCGCTCTGCAGGGCTCCTACCATCGTTCGGTACAGTCGGTGATTGCCTCTTAACCGGCTAATCTGCTCCGCACCCCTTACTGAGACACGCCGAGCTTGCTGAGATGCGCGGTATCAAAGGGACACGGGTGCACCATGTGTTGCATGAGCGACAAAGCAGTCCTCCGGTTGGAAAAGCGAGACGCCCACTGGGTGCTCACCGGCACAGACGCGAACAAGTTCGACCTCGTCGGGGAATACCTTTCACACCTCTTGGACCGGAACTATTCACCGCTGACCGTGCGATCGTACGGGTATGACCTGCTCGCGTTCTGCCGGTGGCTCATCGAGCGTGATGCTCGAATAGAGGATGTCACGACCGGTGATCTGCTCGATTTCCTGCGGGTGTGCCGGGAGGCGAGTGTGCCGGGTAGGCCAGGACCGAACGTGTACGGCATGGACGGGCAACGGCTCGACAAATACGCAGCCACAACCATCAACCGGCGCCTCGCAGCGATCTCGGGACTGTTCACCTATGTGGGACTGCGGCATCCTGATCGTCGTAACCCAGTACCCAAAGGGCGTGAAGCGAAGTGGCGGAGCCCGGGGGAACGCTCGGGCCTGCTGGCGCACACGGTCGGGCGCCCCGCCTCGCGGTCGGCGCTGCGGTTGCGGGAGCCGCGGCGCCTCCCGACGGCGTTATCGCCGACCGACGCAAAGATTCTTGTGGAAAGTCTGCGCACCTGGCGGGATCGGGCGATCGCGGGGCTCATGCTGTGGTGCGGGCTGCGATCGATGGAGGTCCTCGGCCTGCAGGTGAAGGATGTCGATATCGGCGCCAGGTGGGTCACAGTTACCGGCAAAGGCGCGAAGCAGCGCCGTGTCCCGCTGGACCCGGACGTCGCGTCGGTGATCGACATCTACCTCCTCGCCGAACGCCCCGAGTCGGACTCAGACGTGCTGTTTCTCGTCGGCAAGGGCCCCAACCGGGGCGGACCGTTGACGGCGGCGGGGCTACGGACGGTGTTCCGCTACCATCGGGGACTGACCGGGGTGACCGGCGGGCACCCGCACGCATTACGGCATACGTTCGGGACGGTGCTGGCTGAGGCCGGGGTTGATCTCGCGGTGATGCAGGCGCTACTCGGTCACGCGCATGTTGACACCACCGCCCGCTATGTCCATCTTGCCCCTGCTCACGTGAAGGCCCAGTTCGATGCGGCTCGTGAACGCATTCGCGCTCAGCAGCGGTGACGCCTCGGCCGCCCCGTTACGGGGCGGCGACTTGCTGACCATGTATCTGAACCATTTGACGGCGACTGGTCGCGGGAATGTCTCGTATGAGCGGGCGGCGCACCGATTCTTTCGGACCTGGCCGGACCCGCAAGCCTGGGCGAAATCGCCACTGGCGAACCGGCTTGCTGCAGACAGCGCGACTCGCCCGGTAATCACATTCTTGATGCTCCACGGCGGTTTGCGGCCGGGGTACGACTATCTGCTGTCACGGAAGCTGTCGCCGCTCTGGCGGGAGATCCAGACCAGCCCGCTCCGGGCAGGGATCGACCAGTTCCTTAACGAAGCCGAGCAGCTCGGGTTCACCGCTCGCACGCGCCTCGCGACCGGGTCTCAAGTCCCGGCGCGGCTGCTGATCCAGACCGGCAAACCAATCACCGAGCTCACCCTCGACGACCTCGACGAGTTCGTTGCCGCCTGCCGGTTACGCGAGCAGACCACGGGCATTTCGCATCGCCACTACCTGTCGTCGATCAGCATGGCGCACATGGTGCTGTTCCATCTGGGCGTCCTCGAGGCCCCACCCCGCAACGGCGGCCCCGTCCCTTACGAGGAGCGGCTCGCGCAGGTCTCGGCACCGCTGCGGGCAGAGCTGGTTGGCTACTTGGAACGCAAACGCGCGACCTGCGAACGCAAAACGGTCTCGGCGATGGCGACCCGGCTGAAGCACTTCGGGGAGTTCCTCACCGACACCGATCCGACGTTGACATCGATGAGGGATCTGGATCGGCGACGGCACGTCGAACCGTTCCTCGCCTCGCTGGTCGACGCGGTCAGCGACAGGGACGGGGCACCGATCAGCATCGGCGACCGTAACCGGCGAGTCGTCGCGGTCGCGACGTTCCTCCGCGACATTACCGAGTGGGGGTGGGATGCCGCGCCAGCGAGGAAGGTGCTGTTCCGCGACGACATCCCCAAGCTGCCGCAGGTGCTGCCCCGCTACCTCCCGATCGACGCCGACCGGCGACTTACCCAGGCGTTGACCGAGCATCCCGACAATGAACTGGCCGCACTGGGGTTGCGGCTGCAACGCTCCTGCGGGCTGCGGATCGGGGAACTCCTCGACCTGGAACTGGACTGCGTTCACGAGATCGATGGGAACGGGGCATGGTTGAAAGTCCCTCTCGGCAAGCTCGCCACCGAACGCATGGTTCCCCTTGATCCCGAGATCTTGGACGTGATCGACCGGGTCATCCAGATCCGCTCCCACGGGAGGCCGC
>JALOAP010000500.1 GCA_023228745.1 Dehalococcoidia bacterium
GTATTCGCGTAAGCGGTCATGAGTCATGCGCTCCTTTACGTGGCATGGTCAATGGTTAGGGCGTTTGGTGAATCACAGCGTTTCGCTGGAGGTCCATGCAGGCGAGGCTGAAGTAGGACCACAGGAACCGGGTGCGGGCGAGGGGCTGCGACCTGTCGGACGGGAACACCGGGGACAGCTGATACCACCAGTCACCCGAACCGTTCTTCAGAACCGTGGTCGCCCACGTATCGGCGTCGATCATGTAGAGAGGGTTGTTGGGGAACTTGGTCGTGTCGTCCAGGGCGCTGTCGTAGATGAAGTACACACCGTCCACATTCACGCGAGCGCCGTTGACCACGAGGTTGTAGTAGTTCGGCTGTTGAGAGTTCTGTGAAATCGGGAGCTGCGAGATCGCGTTGAACGTCACGAAGTTGCACAGGAGGAAATAGCGACCCACGAGATGCGGCTGCTGATCCATCGGGACATCCGGATAGGCGGCGTACTTCATCGTGAGGCGGGCCTGCCGAATAACCTGGATCAGGTCGTCGAGGGTGGCCGTGTCGTAGTGGAAGACGTAGTTCTTCCAGCGGTCGTTGGTGATACCGGCTCGCGAGGAGTGGCCCGGAGGATTCCCGCCGACAAGGCCCTCAGCCGCATTGTTCGGCTGAAGCCAATAGGGAATCCCACGCAGCGAGGTAATGTCATCTTCATCCGTTGGAATGCCCCAGACGCCATTGTAGATCGCCTCGAAATGCGAGCGCATCAGGTCGGGGATGCGTTGTTTCTTGATGTCCATCAGAAGGGCGTCGCCTTGGAGGACACCATCTTCCAGGACGTTCCAGTCGGTTCGCTCGCGACGGAGAACAAGCGGGGTTTCGCCCCACTTGCTCATTCCACCCGTGCTACCGGAGGACGTGCCCCACGGGGTCGTCCACTCCCCGTTCGCGGCGTGTTCCGTGATGACGGGGAACTTGACCGTGTATCCGCCGCCGATTGCCTCGATCTTGGAGCCCCTTTTGGTCTCGCCACCGGCAAACGCCCCGTCAAGGCGTCCCTTGTTGGTGAACAGAGCGGCGGCGCTGGGCTGCTGGTAGCGAGCCGCAAGGTCGGCTGCCCACTGCTTCTTGTAATTCGGAAGCACTTGCTGCTTCAGGTTTGGATTTGCATCCATCAATGTAGCGGTCATTGTATATGCCTTGCCGAGACTGACATCCGATTAGAGTCCGGAGAAAGGTTCAATCGGACCCTCATCGAATGCGCCTCTGATGTGGTTGCTGGGCGGCTTGGCAGTGGCCGAAGACGGCTTGCCGAGAACCTGTCCATCTTGAAGTGCGGCACGCCGCTCCGCTTCCTTCTGGCGAGCGGATTCCGGCGTTTGAGTATTCATGGCGTTAGTGGGAACCTGCCCACCGCGAACGGCCTGGACCGCGAGCACAGCCCGCCTTGCCAGTTCTTTCAGGGGCAGTTTGCCACCAGTGATCTCATTGATCCTGTCGATCTCTCCAAACGCGGCAGACCGAATCTCCCATTCAGGCGAGCCCTCTTTTGGCCGCTTGCTCCCAACAAGGGGATGGAGAGATTCGTCAGCGTCCAGCGCGGAGTCGAATTGCCGGATGCTTTGGTCCATGAGCGTTTGTTGGCGATCCTGAACGATCTGTCCGACGACGCCGCCAATGGGGTCGATAGCCCCCTTCACAGACGCGATGGCCTTGGCAAGCTGGTCTTGAAAATGCCCGGCCATTCGGTTGAGTGTCTGCTTTGTGTCATCGTCGAACGCTGCGGATTCCTCTTCCGTGAACTGGAAGGGCTCCGGCGTGTATAGGGTGGTTTGCGTGGCGTCCGTTTCCGGAGGTTGGGCGTCCGCTGCTTTGGTTTCTGTCGTGGCCTTCGGCGTTCGCGATGAAAGGAAGGCTTTGAACTCTTCCTCGCTCTTGAACATCTTCACCACGTTGTCGGGGATGCCGTTGATGGCGGCATCGGCGAGAGTTTCGGCGCTGAATGTCGGAATTTGTTCGTCGACATTCGTGGCGGGCAGTGGGGATTCCGGATCATCCACCGCCTCGCCGTCGGTCTCACCGTCTTTTGTCTCTTCGTTCACGACCGCCGTAGCGACCGCGCCCTCAGAGCCTTCATCAGTTTCGGTTGAAATGGATACCGTCCCCCTGTAATCGGGAACGGTCTCCGTTTCGGTCTGTGCTTCGATCTTCTGTTCATCAGCCATGATTCAGCTCTCCTTGATTTACTGGCCGGGCATCTGCGCGGCGAGAATGCTGTTTGTGCGGCCAGCCGATGAAAGCTTGTCCGCAAGTCCACCGAACCCTTCGTCCGTGTCTGCCGATCCCTCGCTCCGTCTGACATAGTTCCGCGTCGTGTTGCTTGGTTTGCTCGACCCATCTTCACCACGCATGGATTCCTGCTTCTCTCCAGACGCGACCGATGACCAGATGTAAGGGACCTCTGTCGTTCCGGTCAGCTTGCTGTAGACATCGAGGAGGGCTTCGATGGAAATGGTCTTGCCCTGTTTCTCGAATTCCATCTGGAGAGGCCCGTAATAGCTGGCAACGAAACGGTCGATAAGCGCGAGGCGTCGTTGCGGGGAGTCAGGAACCATGGACGTGTAGTCGACCGTGATTCCGTATTCCTCAAAATCCCCCATTGTGTCTTGGCTGTCCCACCTTCCGGGCACTTCATACGGAGTCCCCTTGATCTTGTGGGAATACTCGAATACGTCGTCCGGTGCGTTCCAGACGTAGAAGCCGATGTCTCGAACGCCGCGCCCGATGAAATCCCAAAACTCAGAGGCCATGTCTTCTACGAGAACCCCGCCATTTCGCGTGAGAATCTGCTCTTGGCCGAGGGTGTCGGCTTGCTGTGACAGTCCGCCAAGGACGCGCAGGTTCCCCGCC
>JALOAP010000018.1 GCA_023228745.1 Dehalococcoidia bacterium
CGTCCGGGACCGGAGTGCCGAGTCCGCCGAGCCCGTCCACGTCGATGCCAAGCGCGTGCAGCGAAAGGAAGAGCCCAAGGTCGAAGACAACAACCGTCTCCGGATTCACCGGGACGGTATCCGTCCCGGAGTAATGCGTGACCTCGATTTCGGTCGGGGCTTCCTCGGTCGCCTGCGCGGTCGTTCCAGTTGTCGTGGTGGGTTGGGTCGTTGCCGCGTCGTCATCGTCGCCACCGCAAGCAGCGAAGAGCAGTGCTCCAAGCACGGCGAAGAAGAGCAGCGGCCAGAACCGGCGCTGATACGTCGGGGTGGACAAAGCGTTCCTCCAGAACAGTGATGAGCCCAAGGAATCACTCCTAAGCCCAGTGGGTAATCTGGACTAATCTTCTGCAACAGGCAAGCCTAATCTATAGTCTTCGTGTATCCTTGCGTCACTCCGCCAATCTCACGTTAGGACCCCGTCATGACACAACGGCAGACGCCCGCAGCTCCCCCATCACTCCCGCCCCGCCGGTGGGTGACCATTCGGGCCATCGAACATCCCACGCCCCGGGTCGTCCGCCTCCACCTTCAGGGCGACGATCTCGCGGGTTTCGCGACCGACGGCCCGGGCGCGCACATTAAGCTCATCCTTCCTCCTCCGGGCGCCGCGAAGCCTTCGCTTCCCATTCGCTACGAGGACCGGCGGGCCGTGTTTGCGGAGGGCGTCACGCCGCCCTTCCTGCGCACCTACACGCCGCTGCGGTTCGACCCGGTGCGGCTCGAACTCGAGGTGGAGTTGCTGATCCACGGCGACGGCCGCGCCGCCACCTGGGTGCAAGGCGCCAACGTCGGCGACGAGATCGTCGTCGCCGGGCCACGCGGTGGCTGGAAGGTGCCAGACGACGGTGACTGGTATCTGGTCGCCGCTGACGATACAGCGATTCCAGCGGCAACCCAGGTGCTCGCAGCTCTACCTGACCGAACCCGAATCGTGGCGTTCGAAGTGGTCGATGAGAATGAGCGGCGGCCTCTGGGTCCCGCCCCCGATTCGGCACACTGGCTCTTCCGCGGTGACGACCCGCGGCGTGCCGGGCTAGCGCTCGAAAAACACCTGCGCGGAATCGAATTAGCGGCAGGACGCGGGTACGCCTGGATCGCTTGCGAAGCGGATGCGATGCGCCGCATCCGAAAGCACCTTATCGAGGAACGGGGCCTAAGCCCCGGCCAGATGGTTACGCGCGGCTACTGGAAGCTGGGCACACCGGACCACCCCGACGGCGACTACGGCCAGGACGACCTTGGCCACGGCCACTGACAGGTACGAGCGCAGCAGAACCGGGACACTTAGACGGCCACTTTGCAGGCGCTCTCCTGCCAGCTGCCCGTGCGAGACCTCACGTCCGCCGCTCGCTACGCCGCCTGCTGCGGGACATCGGCGTCACCCGTCCAGCGAATTCCGGGCAGCAGGCGTTGTCGCCGCGACATCGCGTGGTGGCCGCAGCCGAGGCTTCTAACGTCTGGCTCGTGACCCCGAATGACGAAGGGGTGTTCGCCGGCGCCGCCGAGGTCAGCGTCGCCGTGTGTGCCCACCCGGTGCAGGTGTACCTCGACCTCGCTGCGCAGCCGGAACGGGCAAGCGAAGCCGCGGAAGAGCTGCGCCAACGCCTGCTGGTCGGTGCTTTGTGATGCCCAAGGGCCAGTTCGCGGACGAATACGGTGCAGCGGGTTCTCTCCATCGGGTCTGGAACCCAGGGAGTTGCGAGTCTTCGTCTCGACAGCCTGTGTCGAAGCCGCCCCGCGCCATGTCCGACGTATGGGGTAGAGTATTACCCATATGTCGGACGTCCACGAACAGCTATACCGGATCGCTGAGAGCCAAGCGGGGTACTTCACAGCCGCGCAGGCAGTGGAGGCGGGGATGGATCGGGCTACCCTTCGCCACCACGCTCGCCCCCCCGGGCGATACGAGCGCGTTCAGCGAGGCCTGTACCGACTCCGGCACTTCCCATCGAGTCCGCATGAGCACGTTGTCGCCGCGTGGCTGCCCCTCAGACGTGCCGGTGCAGTCGTATCGCATGCAAGCGCGCTCGACCTCTACGGCATTACGGACATCATACCCACCGATGTCCACCTGTCGGTATCCAGGGCAAAGCGTGGGCTTCGTCCACGCGCCGGCGTCAGAGTGCACACACTTGAGCGCCCACTCAACGCATCCGAGGTTCGAGAGGTCGCAGGGATCGACGTGACGACGCCTGAGCGCGCGCTGGTCGATGCACTCGAGGACGGGGCCCAGCCGGAACAGATCGAACTCGGAATCCGCCAGGCGCTCGACAGGGGCCTGACCACCCCACGTCGCCTCCGCGAGGTCGCCACCGGACGATCGGCCCGGGTTCGCGCCGCCATTGAAGACGCCCTCGCTCGAGTTCCGGCGTGAGGTACGACAGCGCAGCCACGTTCCGCCAGGCGCTGGAGGATAGGCTAAAAGCCCATGCCGGGAGCGGCGGCGCGCGGATTGCCCGGCTGCGCAAGCAGGTCGCGTTCGACAGACTGCTCGCTCGTCTGGCCGTCGCTGCACCCGGCGTGTGGGCGTTGAAGGGCGGGTTCGCCCTCGAGCTTCGCCTGGCGGATCGGGCTCGCACCACAATGGACGTCGATTTGGCCTGGAGCGGCAACGAGAATGAGCTGCTGGACAAACTCATCGACGCGGCGGCGCTGGACCTCGGCGACTTCTTCGTTCTCTCCATCGAACGCACAATTGCCCCGCCGGACCGACTGGGCGGGGCACACCGGTTCAGAGTCTCCGCGTCTCTGGCGGGCCGGCTGTTCGAGACATTCCTCTTGGACGTCGGTGAGGGAGACGGCACGTCTCAACTGGATGTGCTCACGACGCCAGACCTCCTTGACTTCGCTGGCATCGAACCGGTCGCTGTTCCAGCGATTCCACTGTCACGACAAGTCGCCGAGAAGCTGCACGCCTACACGCGCAGATACGAGGGCGACCGATCAAGCTCGCGCACTAAAGACCTGATCGACCTGGCCCTCATTGCCCAGCTGTTCTCACTGGATGCAAGTGCCATCCGGTCTGACTTGAAGCGGGTGTTCGAAAGCCGCGGTACGCATGACTTGCCCGCGGCGCTGCCGGATCCACCCGCCACTTGGCAAGTGCCGTACCGCCAGCTGGCGATGGAGGTAGGCATCGACCCTGATCTCAGCGCCGGTCACGCGGCCGCGGCGGCGCTGCTAGATCCAGTCCTCGATGATCGAGTCGCCTCCGCGCTGTGGGATCCGACAGCCCTCCGATGGGAGTCCTGACCACGACCGATCCTGCCCTGACGCGGTGACTCCGCGCCCCAGCCGGGCGCCCAGTCCGCTCAAGCAACAGCCCAACGAGAACGAGCTAAACCATGCCATCGCCGCATACGCACGACAGTACCCACACCTCTTCGCCAATTTTGGTGTTTTCAATGGTAAGGAGGGTCACGCCAGATTCACGGCACGTGTCCTGAGGCCCCGGTCCAACTCCACCACTGCTCCAAATTGCGGCTCATTTCGCTCCAAATCCGGCTGCGATATCTCGAATTGTGGTCAAATTGGGCTGGTTTGGCCGAAAACCGGCCCCGAACACCCGCCGGCACGACCGCAAGCGCCTCGTCTGAGGGGCTCGGCACTACCTTCGCGGCCATACCAGGCGTGTCCTACCGGGCGTTTTGAACTCAAGAACCATGTAGAACGGGACGAGCCGATCGGCGGCACATACGCATGGCGGTGCTGACACGCCCATGTTCGTCCAGTGGTGAGTGGAAGAGCCCCTTTTCAGATCTTCGCGCCTCTTGCTGGGGACCGCCGCGGTGTGACGGCTCTCGGCGCATAGGATCACCTGGACGAGTAGCCGCCGCTTGACCGGCGACCACGCTGGTGATGGCCGCTCCGTGGGATCCAAATACCAACTGGCCGGCCAACGCAGCGCGAAGGCCGTGAGCCGCGAAGGATGGGATGTCTGAGGCCAGAGGCACGCAGGTCGCCGGCGAGAGTTCACGCCCATGCAACAGGAGTGAGCGAATGCAACGGGGCATCTTGCGAAGCAGCAAGCCCGCTAACCTGATGCAATTCCAAAGCAGAGGAGCGTCCCATGGGCAAGGTGGTCATGTACAGCTCAGTGTCCGTAGACGGCTTCATCGCCGACGAGAACGACGACCCGGGACCACTGTTCGACTGGTTGACCAGCGGTGACGTCCCGTTGGACGAGAGCGGCGCGCTGAAGGTGTCGCAGACGTCCTACGACTACACCCGGCCGTACTGGGACCAGGTTGGCGTGACCATCGTCGGCCGCCACGTCTTCGATATGACGGACGGTTGGGACGGCCAGCCCCCCAGCGGGGTCGACCACGTGGTCGTCGTGACCCATCGGCCGGCGCCCGAGGGCTGGAACCCGCAGGCGCCGTTTCACTTCGTCGACGGCGTCGAGGCAGCCGTGGCCAGGGCGCAGGAGCTTGCGGGTGACCGCCTGGTCGAGGTGGCCGCTGGCGACGTCGGTGGCCAGGTGCTTGCCGCAGGGCTGGTCGACGAGGTGCGCATGGACGTCGTACCCGTCGTGTTTGGCTCCGGCAGGCGCTACTTCGGGCCGGTCGACGCGCAGCACCTGTTGGAGGACCCGGACGTGGTGATCCAGGGCAACCGGGTGCTTCACCTGCGCTATCGGGTGCGCCGTTGAACGCATGCCGGTGTCGATCCCTCACGTCACGCCGGTAAGTCGTTCGAGGACCCGGTCAACCCGCGCCAGGTGTCCGACGCGTCGCAGGCAGGCGTTGCGCTGCACGATTACAAGCACGGGCGACGTGCTGACCTCCGGCGCGCTGGCCGGACTGCCGGCGGCATATTCGAACTGTCGCCCGGCCTGGAGGACGACTGAGGCCTTGGCGGTGCGTTATGAGGCCGGGCCGCCTTCGACGCGCACATATGCTTCGAACAGCAGCGCCTGCGTGCGAGCAAGGTGAAGCAGCAGGATCTCCCGGACTACGCGGACCTGGAGCCGCACCAGTTCGATATTGTAGTCCTGCGCCGCGATCTGACGTTCTGTCTCGACATCGATCTCGCTCAGGCGATGGAGCATGTCGTCATGCTCATGCTCGAGCCGCTGGCGGGCATACATGAGATACGGCTTCCGGACCGTGACGTTGGCGAGGGTGCCTCCCTCCGCCTCGGTCGACTCCGTGTGCTTCTCGACTGCGACAAAGAGTTCCTGTGCCGCACTCCGCACGCGCTGCAACCAGGTTGCAGGGTCGTCCGCCGCTGGACGAGCAGCCAACTCGCCTAAGAGCTCGCGCCCGTGCATGAGCTCATCGAAGCTGCCTGCCTGCGGGCCTTCAGAGCCAGCCTTCGTATCCTTGCGCATGCCCCAATCCTAAGAAATTGCAGCCGCCCGTTTCAATACACGGGAGGTTACAGCTACCTCCTGGTTGTGCCTCCGCGCCGCTCGTACCTGGCTCTCGGGCAGATCCACGGTAGCCAATCGTGGCCATCCCCGAGCAAGCGGGGGTGCTGCAACCGCCCTCCCGCTGTGGCACATTGGCTGCGAAGGCAACGACGACCAGCCGAAGCCCATGCCAAGGAGGAGTGCATGCAATCGATCCAGTCCGCCAACGACGAATTGATGAAGCTCGATGCCGGCGACCTGCGGGCACTCATGCTCGCAAGCAGCGAGGCTCATGCACTGATGTGCAGCGTCGCGAGCGAGGAGCTGGACCCGCACGCCTTTCGTGAGGTCATGGAGTCCCGGGTCGCTGCGATGAGCAAGGAGGAACTCGCTCGCGCGCTGGCGCCGTTCGCAGCGCTGGGCGCGGTCGTGCACCAGGGCCACGCCGGCCACGCGCACTCCGCCGAACACGGACACAGTTAGCGCATCGGCCCGCGCTCCCCGGCGGCTGTGGTGTGCCATCCCAGGACAGGGGGCACCAGGCCGCGGGCCCGAGTCCGTCGCCAGGGACCGCCTTGCCCCCGCACCGGGTTCGGTAGCGCTGGGCGACACCATGCCAACCAGCACCGCTGTTCAGGAGATGCGGCCAGGCCCCCGGTCCAGTCACCCCGGAACGCTCCCCCGGAGGATACGCAGTGGAGACCTATCATTTCGGTTCGATCACCAGGCTCGCGCCCCTGGCAACGCAGCCCTTCACCGTGCAGCCTCTCGGCCGCGATGCATGGCGGACCGGCGATTTCGTAGCCGGCGAGGTCGTCGGCGAATCACGCGTGTATCACCTCGAGCGCGTGGACGGCCGCCTTCAAGAACTTGTGCCCGGGGATTACGTCATCGGCGCTCTCGGCGACCGCCGGGCGACGCTCGCGCTCGTCGGCGACTGGCGTTCGATCGGCGATGACGGGCAGATGCACGCGCTCAACGCTGCCGGGGTGTTCGGGCGCTGCACCTCACGCTCCGTGTTCGAACCAGCGCCCATGCCACTCGTCTATCGCGGCCACGTGCACCTCGACGGCAGGCCGGCCCGGATGCGGGATTGGGCGAAGTCATCCTCCACGCCATTTCGCCTGCCAGTCATCCAGGTGATCGGCACGTCCATGGAATGCGGCAAGACGACGGCCGCGAAGTCCCTCATCCGGCGGCTCTCGAAGCTCGGCGTTCAGGTGGGCGGCATGAAACTGACCGGCGTGGGGCGCTACCGCGACGTGCTGGGGATGCTGGACGCGGGCGCAAAGGCCATCGTGGACTTCGTCGATGTCGGTCTGCCTTCGAGCCTGGAAGAGCCGCAGGCGTTCGCATCGTCGGTCGACGAAATGCTCCAGTTGATGGCGCACCAGGACGTCGACCTCGTGGTCGCCGAACTGGGAGCATCGCCGATGGAGCCGTACAACGGCACGGTCGCGATGGAGAAGCTCGCGCCCCACGTGCGGCTGACGCTCCTCGCAGCATCGGATATGTACGCCACGCTCGGCGCCATCCATTACCTCGATATTCGGCCCGATCTCATCGTCGGCCGGGTCGCGAGCACAGCCGCCGGCATCGAGATTGGGCGCCAGATCACGGGTCTCCCCACGCTCAATCCCGTCGACCCCGCAGCGGCCGACCAGTTCGATGCCCTTCTGCGAGACGTGTTCCCTCGCGAACTCGCCGGCCGGCTTGAGAAGCCTGAATGAGCGCGCGGGCGTCATCGGGGTGACGGGCAGGCCACGCCCGGCGCACGGGTGCAGCACGGGTCAGGCTCGCGCTGCACCCGGGTAGCACGCCGCCCCGATTCCCGGCACAGCCGGAAGTGTAAACGCGAAGATAGAACCTCCGCCCGCGCGCCGCGCAGCCCAGATGCGCCCGTGCTGCATCTCGACCAGGCGGCGACAGACGGCAAGGCCGAGACCGGCCCCTTCCGCCTTCCGCTTCGCCCCAGATGCGCGAAAAAACGGTTCGAACAGGTGCTCGGCAAGCTCCGGGTCGATGCCTTCGCCCTTGTCGAGCACCGCGACCACGACGCCGTCTTCTTCCGCGCGGGCCTCGACTTCGATCGTCGCTGCCGGGTCACCGTACTTTTCGGAGTTGCCAAGCAGATTCAGCAGGACCTGTTCGAAGAGGCTCGCGTCGCCGTTCACGGGCGGAAGCGCTTCGTCGACGCGGATCTCAATCTGCCGGGAGGGGAACCGCCGGTGATGAATAGCCACCGTTCGGGGGATGAGCCGCTGAAGGAGAAGCGGCTCGAGGTTTGTCTCCGGGTCTTCCAATCGCGCGATGAGGAGCATGTTCGCGACCCGGCGGGCGAGCCGGGCGGCATCGTCACCGATCGTCTGTATCAGCTCGTCGCGGTCAGCACGGCTGAGCGCGTCCTCCCGTCTCCTCAGGATTGAGGTCGCGCTCATGATGGCCTGGATCGGGTTCCGGAGCTCATGCGAGACGAGGCCGACGAACTGGTCCTTTGCCTCGTTCGAACGGCGGAGGGCCGCTTCGTGGCTACGGGCGCGCATATAGAGTCCCAGGAAAACAAGCAGCCCAAGGTTGACGACCGCAAGCGACGAGACCGAGAACGCCATCATCTGCGCGCGCGTATCCGTCGATGAGGTGAGCGCAGCGATGTGCTCATTCTCGTCAGCGATCATCTCCCCGAGGATCTGGTGGCTGCGGTCGAGCGCCGCGCGATTGGCCAGGTCGCTGAGGTGGACGAGAGCGGCGGCGATGTCGCCCTCGGCGAGCTTCGCGTCTATCGCGTCGGCCAGGTGCCCCAGTGCCGCCGGCACGAGTGGCTGCAGCTCCGTCACACGAGCGGACTGGTACTTCACGCCGGCCGCGAGTGCCGTCAGCTCTGCAAGTCCCACCTCGGTTGAGGCAACCGCAGACCGGTGTTGTTCGAGGAAGGCTGGGTCCGCGGTGAAGACATACCGCCAGGCCGCCGTCTCTGCATCGCGCAGGGTGTTCTCGAGGGCCTTGCTGCCAAGGAGCACCTCGCGGCTGTGGGCGCGGCTGTCCACGTTTCGGTTGTAGTTGTCCAGGCTGGTAAACGACAGACCGATGGTGAGAACGGTGATAGCCACCACCCCCAACGCGCCGGCAAGCAACGCGGGCTGTAGGTGGCGGAATCTGGACTGGGAGATGATTCGGCCGATCACACGCACCTCCTGGATGGTGGGGAGTATCCACGAAACGACTAACCATTTCGCCCCTTTTGTCAGCATTTACTCTCATAAACGGGTGAACTGAAGGACCAGTCGGCTAGCGGGTGCGGACCATGTGGCCCGTGGGAAGGATGGTCCGGGTGGCCGGCTGCGCCAGTGGCATCCGGCTCACACGCTCGGCGCCCATGGCACCCGGTGCCCCTTCGAGTACCGCGCCGGGGCGCTACTCCAGGGCGCCGGTGCTCGCCGGGCGCGGGGCCTTCGGCGTGCGGCAGGGGCGGGAGGAGGCCGAGCGGCATGCCTCGCAGGTGCCGTAGAAGTCCACCCGCTGGCCAACCGTGGCAAACCCCCGGGTCGCACAGATCTTTTCGCGGAACCGTGCGAGCACATCGTCCTCGTCGTCGGCATCGATAATGCCGCCACATTCCACGCACACGAGGTTCACGTGCGGGGTGACATTCGTGTCGTAGCGCGTCCCGTTCGCGAAGGTGAGCGCCTGCACGAAGCCCTTCTCTTCGAGCATTGCGAGGGTGTTGTAGATGGTGCCGAGCGTGATGTGCGGAAAGCGGTCGCGCACCCGTTCGTAGACAACGTGGGCTGTCGGATGGTCGCTCGACGCTTCGAGGGCCTCGGCCACGGCGAGCCGCTGGGCAGTCACACGGATGCCCAGCTCGCGGAAGCTCCTGGCAAGCTTGCTGCGGTCCATACTCATAACTATTGGGTCTCCCGTGGCGGACAAGCAACACTTCTGGTCGCTCGCCAGGTGGCGAAAAGGCGCAATAGCGTCGCTACTCTTGCCCGCCAGATTGAAATCATTCTAAGCTAGAGGCGACTTTCCATGGGCTGGAAAATCGTCTTTCCAGCCCCGCCGTAGCGGCCCGCCAGCCCACATCTCTACCCCTATTGACCACGCCCGACCCGGGCTTGCAAAGCAACTGAGAGGAGAACCACCTACGTGCCCGATAAACAAGACACGATGAGCGTCAGCGAAAGCGAAGCCCCTGGGATCCCCTCGCCCGAGCCGAAGGTAGCCCAGCCGCGGACCAACCAGGACTGGTGGCCCAACCAGCTCGACCTCTCGATTCTCCATCGGAACTCACCCAAGGCCGACCCCCTCGGCGAAGACTTCAACTACGCCGAGGAGTTCAAGAAGCTCGACGTCGAGGCGCTGAAGCAGGACCTCATCGCGCTGATGAAGGACTCGCAGGACTGGTGGCCCGCCGACTACGGTCACTACGGTCCGCTCTTCATCCGCATGTCCTGGCACGCCGCGGGCACGTATCGCATTCACGACGGCCGCGGCGGCGGCGGCGAAGGCGCGCAGCGCTTCGCCCCGCTCAACTCCTGGCCCGATAACGTGCTCCTCGACAGGGCACGCCGCCTGCTCTGGCCGATCAAGCAGAAGTACGGCCAGAAAGTCTCCTGGGCCGACCTGCTCGTGTTCGCTGGCAACGTCGCCCTCGAATCGATGGGCTTCAAGACCTTCGGCTTCGGCTTCGGCCGCGAAGACATTTGGGAGCCCGAAGAGATCTTCTGGGGCTCGGAGGACACCTGGCTCGGCGATGAGCGCTACAGCGGCGACCGCAAGCTCCACGAGCCCTTCGGGGCCACACAGATGGGCCTCATCTATGTGAACCCGGAAGGCCCGGGCGGGGTGCCGAGCGCCCTCGAGGCCGCGAAGGACGTGCGCGAGACGTTCCGCCGCATGGCCATGAACGACGAAGAGACGGCCGCGCTCATCGCGGGCGGCCACGCCTTCGGCAAGGTCCACGGTGCGGGCCCGACCAGCCACGTTGGCCCGGAGCCCGAGGCTGCACCGCTGGAGCAGCAGGGCATCGGCTGGAAGAGCACCTTCCGCAGCGGCAAGGGCAGCGACACCATCGGCAGTGGGCTCGAAGGTGCCTGGAACTCCACGCCAACGCAGTGGGACAACAACTACATCGAAACCCTCTACAAGTACGACTGGGACCTCACGAAGAGCCCGGCCGGCGCCTGGCAGTGGACCCCCACCGACCCGGCAGCGAAAACGACCGTGCCCGACGCGCACGACCCCGAGCGGCGGTACGCGCCAATGATGCTCACGACCGACCTCGGGCTGCGCTACGACCCCATCTACGGCCCGATCACGCGGCGCTGGCTCGACCACCCGGAGGAGCTCGAGGAAGCCTTTGCGAAGGCGTGGTACAAGCTGCTCCACCGCGACATGGGCCCCGTCTCCCGCTACCTCGGTCCGTGGGTGCCCGAACCGCAGATCTGGCAGGACCCGGTGCCCGCGGTTGACCATGAGCTCATCGACCAGGCCGACATCGTGTCCCTCAAGAGCAAGCTGCTCGCCTCGGGCCTGTCCGTCTCACAGCTCGCTTCGACCGCCTGGGCCTCGGCGTCGACCTACCGCAACACCGACAAGCGTGGCGGCGCCAACGGTGCGCGCATTCGCCTCGCCCCGCAGAAGGACTGGGAGGTCAACAACCCGCTCGAGCTGGCGAACATCCTGCAAACCCTCGAAGGCGTCCAGCAGGAGTTCAACAGCGCCCAAACCGGCAACAAGCGGGTTTCGCTCGCCGACGTCATCGTCCTGGGCGGCTGCGCGGCCGTCGAGCAGGCAGCGAAGAACGCCGGGGTCGACATCACCGTCCCGTTCGCGCCGGGGCGCACCGATGCCTCGCAGGAGCAGACGGACGTCGAATCGTTCGAAGTGCTCGAGCCCATTGCCGATGGCTTCCGCAACTACATCTCGTCGCGGGCGCCGCTGTCGCCGGAGACCCACCTCCTCGACAAGGCGAACCTGCTGGCGCTCACCGCGCCCGAAATGACGGTGCTTGTCGGCGGCATGCGGGTGCTGGGCACGAACGCCGGTCAGACGAAGCACGGCGTCTTCACCGACCGTCCCGGCGTGCTCACCAACGATTGGTTCGTGAACCTGCTCACGATGGACAACGAGTGGTCGAAGGCCGGCGAAAACCTCTACGAGGGCCGCGACCGGGCGAGCGGCGCGGTCAAGTGGACGGCGACGGCGGCGGACCTTGTGTTCGGCGCCCATTCGCAGCTCCGTGCCCTCTGCGAGGTCTACGCAGCCGACGACGCCAGGGAGAAGTTCGTGCGCGACTTCGTGGCCGCGTGGAACAAGGTCATGAACCTCGACCGCTTCGACCTCGACTAGCCGGCCACGCCTCCTGGCAGGCCAGCCGAACCATCAACGACGCCAGCGCAATCTCCTGCGCTGGCGTCGTTTTCGTTACCCCGTTGACTTTGCAGCTACTACAAGGTTTAGGCTGGTTGAATGAACGTGAAGGCAGCGGCAAAGGCGGCCGGAATCTCACCCTCGGGGCTGCGCTGGTACGAAGCGATGGGAGTGCTCCCACCGGCTACCCGCAGCGCAAACGGCTATCGCAAGTACACCTCTGGCGACGTGAGCCTCCTTCGGCTCGTCCGCACGCTGCGCGCGCTCGGGCTGAGCGCCGCGGAGGCGGGACGGCTGGCGAAGCTGACCTTCGTAGGGGAAGCAGACGCCGACAATGAACTGGCTGCCGCGCTCCAGCAGCAGCGCGAGGCTATCGCCGAGCGGCGGGCCGACCTGGATTGGCTCGACGGGGAGCTGCGTGACCTCGAGGCCACATGGCGTGCCACCCGCACTCGAGGTACAGGCCACCAGCCGGCTGCGCCCATCAGCGTGCTGTTCCTTTGCAACGTGAATTCGGGGCGAAGCCAAATCGCCGAAGCGCTGCTCACGAGACTTGGCGGCGAGCGGTTCCGGGTGCAATCCGCAGGCAGCGAACCAGCGGCGGTGAGCGACATGGCCGTCGCCGTCCTCGCCGAGGTGGGCATCGACTGGCGCAAAGCTCGTGCGAAGCACATCGAGGAGGTCCCGGGCCCGTTCGACTACGTCATCTCCCTGGCCGATTCGATGCGAGAGTCGTGTGCCGCGATCAAGGGGCCCCACAGCACATTGCACTGGCACCTGCCCGACCCGGCCGGCGCCGGGGGACCACCCGAAGCGCGCATCGCCGCCTACCGGCGGGTCCGCGACGAACTCTCGCGCCGCCTTGTCCCATTTGTCGAACTCGCGCTGAGAACGGCAGCGACGGAACACACACCCCTGCTCGCGGAGGTCTCCAATGGATGAGATGGTCCACGTCCGGTACATGGTGAGCGACGTGCAGAAGTCCCTGCACTTCTACACGAGCCATCTCGGCTTCACGGTCGAATCCGACTACGCACCCGCGTTCGGCTCGGTGAAGCGCGGCAATCTGCGCCTGTTGCTCGCGGGCCCGCAGAGCTCGGCTGGCCGGCCCATGTCCGATGGCGCCGTTCCCGGCCCCGGTGGCTGGAATCGGATCCACTTCGTCGTCCCCGACCTGGATGCGGAGGTTGCACGCCTGAAGAGCGAAGGCTGCGAGTTCCGCAACGAGATGATCACCGGCCCCGGCGGTTCGCAAATCCTGCTGCTCGACCCTTCGAGGAATGTCATCGAACTTTTCCAGCCGGCTCGCTAGGCTCGCGCACGGACCTGTCGCATCACATCCTTCTTCCGGCCGATCCGGTGCACAATGTCCGGGGAGCCGAAGATGAACCAAGCGGCAGTGATCCTGGCGATTGTTGTGGCCCTTGTCGTGGTGCTCGGGGCGAGCGGCCTCTTCGCGACCCGGGCCTCCGTCGGGGGCGGCAGCTCCTACGCCGAGGCTGTGGAAGGAACCTTCCGCGAACCACCAGCAGACGGCTCGTCGGGGCTGGTGCACACCACGTACAAGAGGGAGGCCGGCCTCGGTTTGTTCGGCTGGGAGATCATCAAGTCGCGCTACGCGGCACAGGTGGCCTTTGTCCCACCGGCTGGCTGCGAAGTCCCGCCCAGTGGTGAGTTCGTTCCCGAGGGAGCCTGCGCGGGCGCACCGGCCCGGGGCCTCGTATCCGGCGGTGGAACAACGGCCGGCGGCCACGATCTCGTTATCGTCTCCGTCACCGTAAGCAAGGCGTGCCACGAAGCGCTCCGCGAGGCGAACGCCTCTCCCGTGAACAGACTTCCGTGGCCCTACGACCACCCGGCATGCCGTGACGACTGACGCCCGGCCGCGGCGCCTCAACAACCACTATCGGGCTGGATCGCGCACCAGCGTGCGATCCAGCCTGCACTATCCCTGCAACTGCAAAAGGAGTCCCCTGTGGCTGGTCTTCGCAAAGCTCTCAGCGCCCTGACGGCGGATAGTGACGGTTACCTCATCGAAGCCCCGGATGGTTGGAAACAAGGGCACACGCTCTACGGCGGCATCACCGCCGCGCTCTGTGCGCAGGTGTCTGTGTTGCGGTATCCCGGCCTGCCTCCGCTGCGTTCGGCCCAGTTCGCGTTCATCGGCCCGGCCGCCGGCACCCTGCGCCTCAGCGCCGAGAAGCTGCGCGAAGGCCGCTCAGCGACGGTCACATCGGTCGATTGCTTCGCCGGCGACGCAATCGCCGCACGCGCGCTCTTCACGCACGGGGCTGCTCGCGAGAGCCAGGTCGAGCACGACCTGACGCGTATGCCAGGGGTGCCAGGGCCGGCCGACTGCGAACCGTTCCGGCACGAGGAGGGCACCTCACCGGGCTTCTTCCACAACTTCGAAATGCGGCTCGCAGCCGGCACCCGCCCCCTCTCGCAAGATGCCAGCCCCGAATTCGCCGTCTGGGTCCGCCATGTGGATGACGAAGGGATCGACCCGGCAGTCTCGCTCCTGGCGCTGGCCGACGCGCCGCCGCCCGCGGCGATGGTGAGCTTCCCGGAACCCGCGCCGCTCAGCACGATGACCTGGTCGATCGACCTGCACCACCCGCTCACCGCGGGCGAATGGTTCCTGCTCCGCTCGGCGAGCGAGCAGTCGGCCAGCGGCTACTCGCTGCAGGCGATGGATGCCTGGAACGAAGAGGGAGTGCGGGTCGCCAGCGGCCGGCAGATGGTCGCGCTCTTCATCTGACCCACGGCGCCGCTACGTCGACGGCCCCCACGATGGCTGCACCTTGGAGTGGGCGTCATCGTAGCGCCATGAGGTCAGAGCAAATTCAACTTGCTCCGGCTTCCGCCGGGCGATGACATGCCCCGCCGCGGGGAAAGGGCCTCACCGGGAGTGGAGTTAGCTGGACTGCCGGCGGGGATCGGCGCTGCTGCCCGCGAACGGCGATGGATGCCCGCCCTGGGGACGTACTACGATCGGTTGGCCGTCGGCAGTGCGCAGCTCGAATTCTTCACGGCGGTATTCTTCGTCCACCTCCACCGTTTCGACCACGACTTTGCGACGGAGCAAAAGACGTTCGCGCTAGTCGAAGCGCGTGCGCTCCGTGGCGGTGACGTGCCCGAGCAGCGGCAGCGTCATCAGCGGCAGCGCGAGCCCGGCGATGAGGCCGGCGACCAGCGGCAGGATGAACTCCGGCGGCGGCAGCACTGAGCCCTCGCCGATGCGCGAGATCATGAGCGCCGAAACGGCAACGGCGATGCCGGCACTGACCACCGACACCAGCGCCAGCGGCAGCGTCGCCTCGGCCATCACCGTCCGGCGAAGCGCGCCCAGCGAGCACCCGGACATCCGCAGGAGCGCGAACGCCCGCCGCCGCGCGAGGATGCCCCCGGCGACGGCCATCGCCGCCGTCGCGCCCGAAAGCGCGAACGCCGCAAAAGTGCCGCCGTAGACCAGGTTTCGCATCGTGGCGAGACCGACCACGGCGCTGGCATCGAACTCCCCTGCGGCGTAGGTGAAGCCGGACGGGTGACTGCGAATGAGGGCGGTCCGAATCTGTTCGAAAGCACGGTCGCCCGGCCCCACCCCTTCCGGCGGCGCCACCATGAGCACGCCACCGGAGATATCGTCGAACCAGTCGAACGTGCCCGGCGGGACCAGCACGTCGGGCGTCCAGCTGCCCATGTTCGGCCCGGCGAAGACGTGGGCATCGGCGGGGATGGTGAAGCGCACCGGCGGCGCAGATGGCTGGTTGAGCCCGGCGGTGCCGCCCCCGACTTCGATGAGGATGGTATCGCCCGGTTGCACCATGCCGCCATCGCGAATGGCGACGCGGCCCCCGCAGCCACCGTCCATACGCACGATGCGCGCCAGCACATCGCAGTCCGCCTGCTGCACCGTGAGCCAGGCGCCGTCTTCCCCGGTGGCGCTCAGGAAGTTCATGGGCACGGCGACGGCGCCTTCGGAAAGCCCTTCGAGGACGGGGGCAGCATCCCACGGGTAGCTGGCCCAGAGGACGTTGGCGCGAAGGCCGGAGAGCGGTTCGGTCTGCACCTCCCGTTCGAGCGCGGCCGAGAGCGAGAGGAAGAGCGTGCCCGCGAACACCGCGAAGGTGACGCCCGAGACCGTGCGGAAGCTGGCGTGGGGGTCGGCGACGATGCGGCGGAACGCGAGAAGCGAGCTTCCGGAGCGTACCTTCGCCGCCAGCAGGCGCGCGGCCAACTGCCCGATCCACGTCCCGGTGAGCGCGACGCCGATGAGGATGAGCAAGACGCTCACCACGAGGCCGACCGTGGCGAACGCGCCACCGCCGCCCTCACCGGCAAGGTCCAGGGAGTACCACAGGAGTGCGAAGCCGGGCAGGAGGAAGAGGAACCCAATGGGCCGTACCTCCTTCCGGGCGGCACTCCGGCCCACGCCAAGCGGCGAAATCTCCACGTCGCGGAGACCCACGAACGAGGCAGCCGTGACCACGGCCGGCACCGCCAGCAACGCCAGCAGGCTCAACCCGTTGAGCGCGAAGTCGCCGGGGAGGAATGCCCGGCCATCGACTTCGACCTGCGCGACCACTGGCCGTGCCGCGAAGAAGAGCGCCAGGCCCAGCAGCACACCGGGTAGCGCCGAGAAGAGCGCTCCCCAGGCGACGATCCAGCGGACCTGCGCCGGGTCGGCGCCCGCGAGCCGGAACGCGGCCAGCCGGGCATCGCTCTCCTGCGCATCGAGCCGCGCCGCAGAGGCGATGAACATCGCGATCGGGAAGAGCATCACCACCACACCGATGATGATCACAACGCGGATGAAGAGCGTGAGCGCCGATTCGTGGAAGCCCGTCGGCAACTCGCGGTAGAGGACGCCGCGGTAGTTGTCCCCGTCGGCCGCCTCACCGCTGATTGCGACCAGTTCCCCGGCGTGGCTCAGGCCCTCGCGCGAAATCGTACCCGCGATCGTGTCGCCGTAGCGGTTCCCGAGGATCTCGGGGTCAGCCTCGATGAGCTTCGCCAGCGCCGGCGAAACGAACACCTCGCCTTCGCCGGGGATGCGCGGCAACCCGGGAGGCACGATCGCCTCGGGTGCACGCTGCACCACACGCACGTGGCTAATGG
>JALOAP010000501.1 GCA_023228745.1 Dehalococcoidia bacterium
CTTCCGTCTGCGTCTCGGGTAAAAGTTCCTCCTCGCCCACATATTTCAGGGGAAGATAATAGACCTTCTGCTCCGGGAATATCTCTTCATTGATCTCTTCCCATGTCGCCGCGAGTTTCCCTTTCTGCCTGTCCATGTCCTGCCGGATGTACTCAATGATCTTGTTCTCCTCGTCGGTGAGGGTCGGGACTTCCGAAACACCGTATTCTTTCATGAGCATTTCGGCCGGCTTCGTCGCGCCTTCCCGCACTCTGATAACGATGTTCATTCTAATATCGGATTCGCTGCCTTCCGTGGGAAGTTCAATCTTGTTCTCTCTCAGGAAATCAAGCCATCCCTGCTGACGCTTCGTGGCGTTGGCAACCGCCCTGGTCTCCGCTTCTCCCGCCGATTTGATAAGCCGTGCCTGTTCCCCCTTGTAATCGTTGTATCCGTCTGCGAGGTCGGCGACGCGGGGGGTGTGCATGGTGTTGATATACATGGCGACAGACGCCACTTTCATCTTATCCCTGCGCCTCAGTTCCCCTTTCTCGAACTGGACTGACGGGTCAAGGTTCCGCGTCGTCTCGAGGATCTTTCTTTCAAGGTCGGCCCGTTTCCGTTCGTTGTACTTGTATTTCAACGATGCCTTGAGTTTGCCGAGGGCGGTCAGTTCTTCCAGCTGTTTCCTGAGCATAGCTATCTGCTCGTTGTCGAGGGACTTTAAAGGAATGGCGGTAAGACGCTTGAGTTCATCAAGGCGTTTCGGGTTGATGCCGAGGGGTAAGCCCTCAGACTCTATGAAATCCTGCAAAGCCTTAAGCTGTTCCCATTTAGCGGGGGTGATGTTCTTGAAGTCGATCCCTTCCATGAGATCGCGTATCTTCTTCTGATAATCGACGGCGATACTGCCCTTCATCTGGGAGAGCTTCTTTATGGCCTTGAGGTCTTTTGCCCGCTGCTCCTTCGCCTGCCGCTTCTCCTGAGCCTTGGCGTAGGCTTCTTTCATCTGGGCCTTCGCCTTCTCCACGCCTTCCTTGTTCCCTGCCCGGTACGCCACCCTTGCGGCCTGCGCGGCCTTGACAAAAGAGGCTTTCAAGGCATCGTATTCCGTGACGGTCTTCGGGCCTTTCGTCTGTCCGGTTATCTCACGAATACGGGCCTTGACGGACTGGACTTTCTCCTGCGCTCTTTTTATTGCGGTTGTCTTGTTCTTCTTTTGTGCGGACGCCAGAGCCTTTTCAGCTTTGGCAAGGAGGGACTTTAATTCTGTAACTGCCTGATTTTCTGTTTGACGTACTGAATCAGCAAATTCCTTTTCACTTTGGCTCTGAACTGATCCAGTGGTGACAGGCCCAGTTTCGCTAGGAGTTTGCTTAACGGCATCCTTTATTTTACCACTTTTATCTTTCTTGTCAAAAGAGATTTTCCCGCTTTCATTGCTGATGACATCCCACGCCTGCCGAACGAGGTCTTTCACCTTGTCCCAGACATCGGCAAGGAGTTCTTTTGCGCGAGAAGTGAAAGATTCAAAGGTGGTTGCGCCCTGCTGGTAGACGGTACGCCCAAGATCGACAATGGGGGTAAGATCAATTGAACCCTTCTCGTTAAGAGTATTGCGGATGGATGCGGCTATGCTTTTTTGTAGACCTTCGCCGGAAGTGATACCAAATTCTTGATCAGCGGTAAACCTGTCTATTACTCTTCCCGTGTTGGTTACAAACAAATCATTCCAACCGGAGCCCCAGAGATTTTCCCCTTTTCTGCTCACGAAACCATCTTCTGTTTCTAAAACAGCCCCTTCTTGCACGGCCTTTTCTATTGCAACACTATGCGTAGGGCCTTCAAAAATCTTTCCATCAGCATATACAGCCGCATTTGCTATAGTCTCAACAAGGGCGTTCTTCTGTGTCTCGTCATCGGAAATCACCCCCTCAAAGAAGTCATTGGCAATCTGGTCAATGTCGTCATCGGTTTCAATCGCGCGGGTAATGACCTCATCGATATCGACGGGCTGAACTGCCGCCTGTTGCGCTGTCCCCTCAAGACCAAACTCGCGCCCGGTCGTCTTCTGGATGTACTCCGCCACAGTCGTTCCGTTCGCGTCCTGCTTCTCAAGGACAGTCATATCTCCGTTCATGAGCCGTTGTGCCGCGCCAGGTCCTGCAAACCACGCCGTAGCCGCAAGCTGGTCGTCACCGTACCGCGTCATGTACTGGTTCCATTTGAAGTTCGCCACGGTTTCCTGATTCTCCGGTGTCATCGGGGCATCGGCCGCAAGCCCGGCCTCTTTCGCCCACGGTGCCCAGTTCGCCGGCATGATCTGGTACTTCCCATATGCGCCGGTCTTCGCGTGCTGCACGGTGTAATCGCCACCTGACTCGACTTGGGCTATTCCTGCAAGCCCCGCCTGCGGTGTTTCCGGTGCCTGTGCCGTCTTTTTCTGTGGCTGTGGAACGGTAGCCATGCCCGCCTTTACCGCTGTTCCGGGTGCCGCCATGACCGCGAACCCCTGCGCCGCCTCAACGGCCGTAGCCTGCAACCGGCCTATGATATCGCTTACCGTCGAGGGTTGTATGTCCGTTCCCTTGACGGCGTTGTTGACCTTCTTTGCCAGTTCTTCGAAAACGATGTTTGCGGACTCCTGTGCGATTTCCTGCCCTGTTTCTGTCCCTACCGTCCCGACGTATGCAGTGGACAGGCCGAGAAGTTTCTGTTTCACCGTTTTGCTTGCCACGGTTTCCAGAACTGCTTTTGAGAACAGCTTATCGAGTCCGGGGACGGTCTTAAGGAGCTTGCCGATCTGCGCCACCTCTATCGCCCCGTTGATAGCCCCGATACCGAAGGATGCCGCCCGTGCAATGTTGGGGTCGATCTGCCTGCCGTCCTT
>JALOAP010000502.1 GCA_023228745.1 Dehalococcoidia bacterium
TCATAAGCCCGCCTCAGTAGCTCAGTTTGGGAGAGCGCCAGACTGAAGATCTGGTTGTCCCCGGTTCAAATCCGGGCTGAGGCATACTGACACTGGGTTCAAATCCCTCACAGAATCTTTTTTTATACATCTTTTATGAGCCGTTTTTCTGGTATCTTCCACGATAGCCGCTACAGGACGGGCCGAAGTTTTCATCTTACGGCTCTGTAGAAACGCGTATGAATCGGGGTATCACACCCGAACCATGAAAATTGTCTAAGACAGTACTTTTTTGTGGGCAGCAAAGACTGAGAGGATTTTAGGATTTAATCCTGCTGTAGAAAGTAGTCCTTCCTGTACACCCGGATGCGTCGAATGAACGCGGATAGGAAATTACCGGTGTAGAGGAATCAGCTGCCCATAGGATCAATATGTCAAAAGAGAGAAGAAAAGTTTGTGGGATAGATGTTCATAAGTCGTTTCTTGTAGCAACGATCCTGAATCGTGACGGGAAGCATGAAACAAGGAAGTATCAACAGGACGTCGAATCGCTGCTTGAATTACGGAAATGGATTCAGATTGAACAATGTGATTCGGTGGCATTCGAATCGACTGGCGATTACTGGAGAACCCTCTATCTCGTTTTAGAGAACGTGGTACCGGTTACTGTCGCAAATGCGCATCATATCAAACATGTCCCAGGAAAGAAGACGGATATCACAGATTCCCGATGGATCGCGCAGTTGGAACTGAACGATCTCATCGAACCTTCACGGATCTTTTCCGGAGCTGATTATGATCTCCGGTCCCTGACCCGGAGCAGAGAATTGCTTGTCCAGAACCGGACCGAACTGAAGAACAAAATTCATCACCTTCTTGACGCAGCAGGTATCCGCTTGTCATCTGTATTCACCGATATGTTCGGGAAATCCGGATCGATCGTCCTCAAAGGAATCCTAAATAACCAACCCTTTGAGGAGATCCTCGAATCTCTTCCCAAGAAGATGAAGGGGAGGGCAGAGGCTATTTCTGCGATATTACCTGCTACAATTCCTCAGACCACCCTCATACTTCTCCAGTCTTACGTAAAGCTTGTGGACGATTTAACTGTAGAGATCAAACTCATTGAAGGGAGGATTCGGGAAGCGTTGGCGGTGAAGTCACGGGAGCTTCAGATACTGACGTCAGTCCCAGGTATCGGGTTTATCGGGGCTTCCACACTTATCGCTGAGATTGGGAATGTTCGCGATTTTGAAAATGCCGATAAACTTGCGAAATGGGCAGGTCTTACTCCCGCCGTGTACCAATCTGCAAACGTTACAAGAATGGGCTCAATTACCAAACAGGGATCTCGACATATCAGATGGATCCTCGTCGAAATCGCTCATGTTGCTATCCGATCGCCGGGCAGGATTAGATCTTTCTTTGAACGATTATTACCTAAAAAAGGATTCAAGAAAGCTATCGTCGCTGTTGCGCGTAAAATGTTACGAATAGCATGGCATCTCCTTATTCATGACGAGTTATTTGTTGATGATTACCCCCGTTCTAAAAGCGTCAAGTTCCCAAAATTGCCAAAAAAAATTCAATCATTCGGTATCGGCAGGATTGTCGAGTTGTTGTCAAAGGCTTCTGAAGTGATTATCAAAGATTCAAGTCAGGATCTTCTTCGGCTTGACTTGGGGGATTGACCCCTCATATTCAATTTTCATAGGAAACCCTAGTCCGTAATAAAAATCCTCTGTTTTTTCAAGAATAAGTCGATTGAGTAAACGATGCATTTGAGTTTCAATTCTTTAACCTGACTTCTAAATCGTCTGCTTTTAATTTGATCTCCAAATCTTCGTTTGATGACAGAGAAAACAGTTTCAACCTTATTCCGTTGACCATATCGAATTCTATCAAAATTATCGCTCATCTCTTTCCTAAACTCGCCCTTAACATAGTCTGCATTCCAATTGCGAATAGGTATGATTGATTTTGCCTGAAGCTCGGTTCTGATCTGGAGATGAATTTGTTCGGAATCATAACCTCGATCGAGGACATAACATTCTGCCTTTTTCGAGGTATTTCTTAAGAGAGGTTTTGCATGCTTCGTGTCATGCTGTCTGCTTTTTGTGATTTTATCACCTAGGATTGTTTGTTTTTCAGTGTCGACAGCCAACGAGATCTTAATAAAATCCTTCCTGGTTTTTTCAGTTCTCACTGAGTAATAGTAACTGAAATATTCAGTTGAGAAACCGGTAGAATCGATTGCAATTGTTGATACGCGACCTCTTCCTCGATACGAAAAAGAACTGGCTTGCTTGGAAACCTGAGAGAGTGCTGTTGAGCTGATCCGCGATGAAAATTTGCACAATGTCGTGAAATGAGGGATTCGTGTGATTCCCAAGAGTATTTGGATTGCATCCATCACTTCAACTAATTCGATAATCTCTCTGTATCTTACACCGAGGTATTCTTTGAAAACAAGTAACGCGAGTAATTGGTGCTGATTGTAATCTTTCCGTGAAAATTTTGAGGAGTATAACGGAATGTTCGATTCTCTGATCGCATTCATCGTGGCGGTAAGAAAACTGATATGCTTTTGATTGCCATTAAAATATGGCTTCTTGGGCTGAGTTTTGCACATATTCTTCCCAAGGAGCTACTGTACCTTAGCTTTTTCGGTCTAGTTTCCTACTTGAGCATTTCAACAGAGCCCATCTTACCACTATTTCTCTCTTATTAAAGCAGGAAATGGCATGCATTTGATTGATGCTGCATTGGCATCGGACCGGATCAACAGACGCGATTCCGTTCTCATCATGATGTTCTTTGCTGATCGCAAAAGTTGTCACACCTGCTTCGATCCGGTGGAACAACACGTGTCCGTTCAATGGGGGCTCT
>JALOAP010000503.1 GCA_023228745.1 Dehalococcoidia bacterium
AAGAACTTAAGAACCCGGATGGCCACTTGAAAATCCCCCACCTGTGGCCGGGTCAAAATCCCCCACCCCTGGGGTCGGCAGAACGGGGTTAACTTAGATTTTTTTCTTCTCTACGGCAAGTCTTTTAGAAGCCTCCTTGAGCCGATAGCTCTTTCCTTCAAATTTCAGAAGATGACCACGATGCAACAGGCGGTCAAGGATGGCCGAAGCCGCCGCGTTGTCGTCCAGCAGCTTTCCCCAATCCTCAATCGGCCGGTTTGAGGTGATCATTGTGCTCTTTCGATGGCGGTAGCGATCCAGAATCACATCGAGCAGATCGTCGGCAGCAGTTTGCGGCAGACGTTTTTGCAGGAACAGATCATCGATCACCAGCAGATCGGCGCCGCGGAAGAGTTTGAAGAGCTTTTTGCGTTTTCCGGTCTGGGCGGCTTCAAAGATATCTTCAAAGAAACACTGCGCTTCGCGGTAAGCGACCTGATAACCGGCCTGAATCGCGGCATGCGAAACGGCTTTGGCAATGTGGCTTTTCCCGGTTCCGGGATGGCCGATCAAGAGCGCGTCGTCGGCGTTGTGCAAGAACTTTCCGCTGATCAGCTCAAGGATCTCCTGTTTAGGGAGCCTGGGATTATAGGACCAGTCAAAATCCTGCATCACCTTGCGTTCATCGAGCCCGGAGACGCTGAAGCGCCGCTCGATCAGGCGCGAGTGCCGGCAGTCCAGCTCATCCTGGATAAGCTGCGTCAGAACATCCAGTGCGCTGGTTCCTCCCTGCTGCGCCTGCAGGCATCTAGCCTGCAGGGTCTGGGCCATGCCGTGTAAGCGTAGCGCCCGGAGTTGCTTTTCAACCTCTTCCATGGTTCTGCTCATAATCTGCTCCTTTTTCGGTTCGACTGCCTGCAGCGTGGGTTTCAAAAAACAGCGCATAATCCCGCGGTGAACGAATAAGGCTATGCTCCCGGGTCAGTTCGGCTGCTGTCTTCTGCCGGTCCGCTTCGGTGATGCACTCGGTCAGCCTCCGGATGATCTTGCACGTGTAGATCCCCCGCTGGAGTGCGATCCGGGCCGCCTGCTCAATATGGTCGGCACGGTGCCTGCGGGCAAGCGCCACAATGCCCTGCATGCGGCGATGCCCCGGCCGGCCTTGGCCCTCAAAAAGCTGCCGGCACAACTCCTGCGTGCAGGGCCCGATGGCTGCGGCCTGTGCCAACAAGTGGCGCGTCAGGCGCGAAGGATTGAAAATCCGGTCTTTTTCTTCCATGAAGACCATGCCTTTGCGGTGGCCCTTCCCATGGCGTCGTATAAGCTCCATCGTCCGAGGATCAATGATCTCGATCTCATGGTCATAAATGCGCACGATCACCCGGCTGTGCAGCCGGGCGGGAAGCGCGGCGTAATAGCAGTCATGGACCTGGATGGTGCCGTCATCCTGCACCGTGCGGGTTTCCTGTGAAAAGTAAGAGAACCCGCACAGGGGCAAATCCCTCAGAAAGGGCTTTTCCTCCTCAAACATCTCCTGGACCTGCCGTTTCGTCCGGCCATGAATCCGCACCGAGGCCCAGCGCTCCTCCCAGTGTGCAAGCCACCGGTTCTGTTCTTCGATGCTTTCAAACCGGCGACCCTTAAGGGCCGTATCCTGGGTATGCCGGATCGCGTTCTCAACGCTGCCCTTGCGGTCGGGATCCGCCACCCGGGCCGGGTCTGCCACAACACCGTAATGCGCCAGTACGGCGGCATACAGCGGGTTTAAATCCGGCTCGTACAGATCGGACTTGATGACACCCTCTTTCAAGTTGTCCAAAACCACATAGCGGGGCGCTCCCCCAAAATACCGGAAGGCTTCCTCATGCAGCTTCGCCCACAGAGCCTGGCTCGATTTCCACACCACCTTCCGGAAACAGCGGCGGGAATACTTCAGGGTCATGACGAACAGTCGGGGACGGCGATAAAGGTTCGTGCCCGGTTTGCGGGTCAGTGCGCCGGCGCCGTAGTCCACCTGGGCCTCCTCGCCGGGCGCAAACTCCAGCCGGTCATACTGCACGGGATTTTTTCTGCGCAGCGAACGGCAAAAGCGCTTCACGCTGTTGTATTTGTGTCCGAAGGCGAAGCGTTCAACCAGATCCTGGTAAATGGCGACGGCATTGCGGCCCAGGAGCACCTGCTCCTCGATCCAGGGGCGGTGCTCTTCACAGGCCGAGCGGGCATGCGCTGGGATGGGAGGAGTCCCCGGTGGCCGGGGTGGGGGATTTTGGTCCGTGTCGAACTCGGAGCCGGTGGCCACCCCGGGGGATTTTGATACGCCGCCCGATGTCTCTCCATCTGCCGACATCCGGCCGTACTTGCGGATTGTCTTGCGATCCACCCGTATCTTGCGCTCGATCTCCCGCTGACTGACTCCGTTGCTAAGTAGTGTAATTATCGCGGCTTTCTTGTTCGGGTGCAAAACGTTCATCCCTTCTCTTCCTCCCATGCTCTTCTGCAAAATGGGAGGTGTAACGTTCTGCCGACGTATTGTGAAGCTGCTTTTAAAAACTTTCTCTTCAGAGCTTAAAAGCAACTGCTGGGTGGGGGATTTTCAAGTGGCCATACATGGGGGATTTTGGGTGGCCACCCGGGTCAAGAATGATTTCAGAACGAAAGTCAAGAAAGTTGGAGGAAGGCTCCTTTCATCCGGCGCTAAACTGGGTGTAAAGGCTCTTTCACTTGGTATTATCGAAGATTCAGATATTGAAATGCTTACTAGTGTTGTGTCTCAATAATTACTTGATTATGTGTTGCCGATCGTATATCGTGGGTTCACTTCTTCCAGGAGGAAACCATGAAAACGGGACGGCCGAAAACTCCTATTATCTTGAGCGCAGACGA
>JALOAP010000504.1 GCA_023228745.1 Dehalococcoidia bacterium
AAGCCGGCGACGAGGCGGTCGAGTAGACGAGAATGTCCGACCGAACGTACCCCGCCGACCCTACGGACGCCGCCCTGCGGCTCTTCGTGCGCTGGTTCGGCGGGCACTACGCGCGGGCAGTGCGGGTCGTGGACCGTGCACCGTCCGAGTTCGGTCTGCGCGGCCACCTGAGCGTCGGCCGGCAGTGGAACCTTGCGTTCGCGGTAGTGAACACCCTCGCGAGCGAATCCACGGTGGCCTACGAGGCGGCGCGCACAGCGATTGAGACGCGCCTCGATGCGGGCGGCAAGTCCCTCGCCGTGTGGGTGCCCCGCGGGGCGCCACTGCCAACGGACGAGCCGGACCTTTCGCAGCTCATCGCGGCCATCGAAACCGCGAAGGATGTGAACGGACGCAAGGAGGCTCGTCTTCCCGTTTCGCTCTATTTCCGGCGGACGTCGAACACCGGCTCGGTGGTGACGATCCTCGGCGGGCTGGCGGCATCGTGGGCACAGTTCACGAACCGCGTCCCGGGAAGCTTCCAGCTCAATTCGAGCGACCTCTACCGCCTGCCCGCGAACGAAGAGGAGCGCGACGAGCTTGCCGAGCGCATCGTGGTCGCTGCGCAACAGCCGGATATCGACGAGGGCGTGGTCATCCCCGCGGAAGACGCATGGAGCATCAACGACCTGGAGGATGGCGGTTCCTGCGTCATCGGGTCGCCGCGGCCGGAGTCGGATGAGCAGAGCGCGGCGCTGCGGCGGAATCTGCGAACGCTCCTGCGGCAAGCAGCACCTGCGCTCACGGAAAAGGTGGACGCAAAGGCGTTGATCGTGGTTGGGGCCGCAACGTACGCCGACGAGGAGAAGCTCTCGTGGGCGCTCCGCGGGATGGACCCGGCGCTGTACGCCGGGTACGACATCATCGCGGTGGTGGCGGATGGGGTCGTGAAGCTGCTGCTGAAGCCCGGGCCGAGCACGCTCCCGTGGGACCAGCAGATGCCGGCCCGCTAGCGGTCAGACCAGGCCCGGTTCGCGCGGATTTCGCTCGAGAGCGTCGCCGGGGGAACGCCCGGCAAACCAGGAGTGTTCCACGGAGAGCGCGCGACCATATTCGCCGAGTGCAAGCCGTGCTTGTTCGAGGAAGTGCCCGGGAGTGGCGAATTCACGACGCCAGCCGGTCGCTGCGCCGGCGGCTCGAACGAAAATCCCGGTGCCATCGGCATTCCGCGCGTAGGGCTCGCGGCTTAGCTGCGTGAGAACGCGCGCGACCAGTGCCTCGCCGCCCGCCGCTTCACACTCGACAAGGATGAGCGCGAAGACCCGCCGATCGAGCCGCACGACGAAGTCTGACTCACGAGCGGTGTTCACGAGCACACGGGCAACGAACGGAGCGGGAGACGGCGGCAGTTCGCCCGGGACCGCGGGGCGGAAGCCGGTGACTTCGATTTCGAACAGGGCGAGCGCCAGCGGTGCGGCGTGCCGAAGGCTCCGGGCGATTTCGCGATGGAGCAATTCGTCGAGCAGGTGCGCCGTGCCGACGCCGGTTTCGGGGTCCACCAGGAGCGGAGTCGCAGTGGTCGCCTCCGCCCGGACGGTGGGTGCACGCGTGCGGCCCGCCAGCGCGGCACCGGCGCCCAGCCAGGCGAGGCCGGCCAGGGCGATGCCGACACCGGGTTGCGGAGGGAAGATAGCGGTGGCTGCGATGGCCGTGATGCCGGCTGCTGCTGCGACCGGCAAGAACGTGAGCGCGGCACGAACGAGGTGCGGCCGGCGCATGTTACGCAACCGACGGACCATCGGGCCCATCCCGGCGGGGGAAGTGGGCAAGGAGCGGGCGAATGCCGGGCACTCCGCTGAGCTGCTGGTCGGCGGCCATAAACAGCTTCGCAGCATCCGGGGCGACGCCGCTGGCGACGCCAAAGATCACGGACACGGGCACGTCGTTCGGCCATTCTTCGACGTTCATGCGCTCGATTTCGTGCGCGATCCGGCGGGCGATGCGGCGGCCAAGCTCGATGTCGCCATCGGGAACGATGATGCCGAAGTCATCGCCGCCGACGCGCGCCACGAAGTCGACCGCGCGGAGGCAGCGCGCGATGGCCTGGGCGGCGCGGCGAATCAGGAGGTCGCCGACATCGTGACCGTGCGCTTCGTTCACCTGGCGGGTGCCGACGAGGTTCACGAGGATGAGGGTCACGGGGCGCTCGGTTTCCCTCGCGGTGGCGCAGACCTCGTGGAGGCGGTCATCGAAGGTGCGGCGGTTGTAGAAGCCGGTGAGGTGGTCGGTGCGGGCCTCGCGTTCGAGCCAGCGAACCATAGTGTCGCGACGCCGGAGGGAGCGGCTCTCTTCGACAGCGACGAGGATGCGCGCCGCGAGCTGTTCGCCATCGAGATTGCGTTTCGAAACGAAGTCGTGGGCCCCCAGCTTGAGCGCAGGGAGTGCCTCGCGCTCGTTCTCGCCACTGGTCATGACGACGATCGCAACATCGGGGCGATGCTCCCGGATGGTCTGCAAGAGCGCTGCGCCTTCTTCGGCCCAGAGGTGCGATTCGATGAGCGCGGCATCGAAGCTGCCATCCGCGAGAAGGCTGTTCGCCTCGTCGAGCGAACGTGCGGCGGAGACCCGGAATTCGGGCTGGCCGGAGAGCAGAGCGCGCACGCGGCGGGCGTCCTTGACCGAGGGTTCGAGGAGAAGGACGCGAAGAACGCGGCTCCGGTTGGCGACAGGTAACTGAGTGGCAGTCATGGCGTACGCCATGATTGTCGGCAGGAGGTGTCGCGCTGCGTAGTGCCTTGGTGGGGGCCGCCGTGCACCGTGCCCGCTAACCTGGTGCGCCTCCCCCCATTGCGATGGGAGAGGGAGGGCG
>JALOAP010000505.1 GCA_023228745.1 Dehalococcoidia bacterium
CGACCGTGCTCCAGTCGAGCCCGTAACCCGTGCAGAACGCCGGCCCTTCGGCGCGAAGCAGGATGACGCGGACGGCGCGGTCGCGGTCGGCATCGTCGATGGCCGCCGCCAGTTCGTCGCGCAGGATGGGCGTGATGGTGTTGTACTCCTTCGCCCGGTTCAGGACGATGGAGCGGACGCCGGCCTCGGTTTCGGTCCGAAGGGTCGTGGGCATGGCTGCACCTCCGCGCCGGAGGCTACCGCACGGGATGCTCGAGGTGCCAGCCAGTCCTTGCTATGCCGCGGGCTCGATGATCGCCGACATGCTCCCCTTGCACTCGGTGAGCATTGGGTCGGGCCCGAAAGAGTGGATCTGATCCTGCTTGCTGCGCACTTCGTCGTGGCTACCGGTCATGACGACGGCCTGGCCGGTGCTGTCGACCACACAGGCGATGGCGAACGCTTTCTCCACCGAGTAGCCGAAGACCGCACCCAACATCAGCACCACGTAGTTGTAGCTGTGGTACTGGTCGTCCAGGAGGATGAGGTGGTAAAGCGGCTCGTACTCCTGGTCGGTGTCTTCGTGAATCTCAATCCCGGGTTTCGTCGCTGCGTCCATGCGCCAATGATCCTAGCGAAGAACGGGCGGGAAGGCATCCTGCTAGCGGTTCGAGAGCCGATCCAGCATGCGCTGAGCCGCTCGCTTCGCAGGACTCCGTTGCTCCACCTGCGGCCCCACGCACGACGGGCAACCGTCCGGGCAGTCGCAATTCTGCAGCAGCGCCAGCGATGCCTCGACCAGCTCGTTGCGGACGGCGAAGAGCTTTGCGGCGAGGCCGATGCCGCCGGGCACTGTGTCGTAAAGGAACACCGTGGGTAGCTGGCTGAGCGGCGCCCGCACTTGTGGCTCGGCGCCGATGTCCCGCGGGTCGCAGAGACAGTAGACGGGCGCGAGGTTCCGCATCAGGTTGGCCACGCCCGCGAGGCCCGCGGCGATCTCCTCGCGGTCCAGCCCCTTTGTCGCGCCTTCCCCGAAACTGAGCCAGTAGGCGGTGGTGTGGATACTCTCTTCGGGGATGGCGATTTTCCCCCATCCCACGTTTTCGTGCGTGTGCAGCTTCACCTTTTTGAAGATGGTAGCGAGGAAAGTGATGGCGACTTCGCCCATTTCGTGCGTCCCGGTGCGCGCCTCCTGCCGCTCGAACTCGTCCAGGACTTTCAGTTCGACCGCGAGCTGGGCGTCCGTGTAGTAGTCCACATCCACCGGTGTGACGTACGCCTTCTTGTCGTCCCAATCGAGGTATTCGACCTGGTACTGCTGGCCGCGGTGGATGTAGATCGCGTCTTCGTGGATGAGCAGCGGCGCGCTCGGGCGGTCGCATTCGCCGATGACGCGCGGCACGGGGCCCTGTTCGATGATCACGAAGTTGTCGGTGCTCGCCGTGCGAAGGCTGACCTGTTCCGCGGGGTACGCCTCGGTCATCCAGTGGTACCGCTCGCCCGCGCGCTGCAACACTCCCTCTTCGTACAGGAGTTCGAGGAACTCCTCCGTGTGCGCGCCGAAGACTTCGCCGACGGTGAATGGCAGCTCAAAAGCGGCGCATTTGATGTGACTCGCGAGGATCAGGATGTTGTCGGGGTCGATGAGCGCGCGCTCAACGCTGCGCTCGAAGAGGAAATCCGGGTTCGCACAGGCGTACTGGTCGAGCGGGTTCGACGAGGCGACCATGACCGCGAGCGAGGTGTCCTGGCGGCGCCCGGCACGTCCGAACTGTTGCCAGAGGCTGGCGAGCGAACCGGGATAGCCCATGACGACGCTCGCGCCCAGGCCACCGATATCGATGCCGAGCTCGAGTGCGTTTGTGGCCACGACCGCGCGCACGGTGCCATCGCGGAGGCCTCGCTCGATGTTGCGCCGCTCGTTCGGCAGGTAGCCGCCGCGGTAGCCGGCGACCCGTTCGGGCGCGCCCGGCTTGTTTCGGAGTGCATCGCGCAGATAGGTGAGCAGCAGTTCGACGCGGACGCGGCTTGGTGCGAAGACGATGGTCTGCACGCCGGACAGGATCAGCTTCGCTGCGATGTCTCGCGACGCCTTGAGGGCAGACTGGCGGATGCCCAGCTCGCGGTTCACGACCGGAGGGTTGTGCACGACGACGATGCGGTCGCCCTGCGGCGCGCCGTTGTCGTCGACCAACGCGACGTCGTCACCGACCAGCGCACGGGCGAGCTCCCCGGGGTTCGCGATGGTCGCGGAACAGAGGATGAACGTCGGGTCGGAGCCGTAGAACTGACAGATGCGCCGGAGACGGCGGAGGACGTTCGCAACGTGGCTGCCGAAGACGCCGCGATACGTGTGGAGTTCGTCGATGACCACGTACTCGAGGCTTTCGAACAGCTTCGTCCACTTCGTGTGATGGGGCAGGACGCCGGTGTGCAGCATGTCCGGGTTCGTGAGCACGATGTGGCCAGCGGTGCGGACGGCGCGGCGCGCGTCGGCGGGCGTGTCGCCGTCGTACGTGAAGGTCCCGATGTCCTCGCCGAGCGCGGTAATCAGCCCGTGAAGTTCGTCGAGCTGGTCCTGCGCGAGTGCCTTCGTGGGGAACAGGTAGAGCGCCCGCGCCGAACGGTCGCGGAGGATGGTCGAGAGCACCGGTGCGTTGTAGCAGAGCGTCTTGCCGCTCGCCGTGGGGGTGACGACGACCGTGTTCCGCCCTTCGAGTGCGTGTTCGATGGCCTGTGCCTGGTGGACATAGGGGAGGTCGATGCCACGCGTCCGCAGCGTCTCGACCAGCTTCGGGTCGAGCCCCTCGGGCCAGTCGGCGAAGCGGGGGTCGCGCCCTTCGATGCGATGCACGATGGTGTCT
>JALOAP010000507.1 GCA_023228745.1 Dehalococcoidia bacterium
TCGCTGATATTGTCCACGACGGCAATCATCTTACTGCCTTTTTTAACAAAATCGCCCGTCGTGTCGCGCAACACGTTATCCAGAAATAGTATCGCGCCTTTTGACCGGGATGACGGAACGACTATTTCATACCCGCTGCGACCGTGCATTCGCCGGGCAATATACGCCTCACCGCTGGAAACAGCTATGCCGTATTCCTTGACCCACGCGCCAACCGCGCGCTCGTTTACCAGGTCTAACCGCGGATCGCGCGCCATGTTCTCGGGCTTCCAGCTTGCCGGCATCAGTATGCCGGTCACGGTGCCGCCTTCCTTGGCGTTAAACGACACCATCTGTCCGGTAAACCCCGTGACTTCGTAGGCCCGAATCGGATTGCCGACAAGCACCTGGCGCTCGTACCGGCCGCCGCGCGAATTTGCGGCGTCAATATCTTTGTCCGAGACGGACGTGCCTTCCATCAGCACCGCGTTGGACGTTATGCGATTTAGCGGGATACGATAGCTCCCGCCCGGGCGATTCACCATGACGTGAAGAACAATCGCGCTTGGGCGCGACACGACGCCATCTGTGGGCTGTTTCGGGAGCGATATTTCGGTAATTATTCCCAGTTTCTCGTCGCCGTCTTCGGTTATGGCGACGAATTCCCCGGCGGAACGGCTAACCATACCCAAGACGGGACTGGTGACGTTCTTATATGTTTCCAGCATTGTCTGCAACGCCGACTCCTGCCGTTTGGCGGAAGCGTGCGCGGGCGAAGACTCAGGGCTTTCGGCCATTATCTTTTCGATGCGTGCGCGTTTTTTCTCGAACCGGTCGCGAACATCGGCGTCAAATTCAGACAGCTTGTTGCGGAATTTATCAACACCCACTGACTTACTCTCAAACGTCTTTTTCATCTCTGCGGCAGTTGGTACATGGCGAGTATCTTTCACGTCCCATTTCTGGAGCTTGACCGACGACGTGAAGATGCTTTCTTCGTTTTCGCCATGGGTTAACACCTCATCTGATATTTTCACGCCGTCCCAATCGTCATATATCCTCATTTCAAGATCATATTGATCGGTGGCTTTTAGGTATTCGACGTGTTCCTTGTATGCGTCAATAATAGCTTCGTACGCCTCCTGCTGGACAGCATTGGGCATAAGCGCCATCTTGCCGGTAAATTCAATTGCCAGTTTTTCATCAACGTCGAACGTGCCGTCGTCATTCATGTCCGGATAGATGTCGAGATCAAGCTTCAAGTCTGAATTGACTTCTTCCAGGTAGCGGGCAATAACTTCCGCTCCGTATTTGTTGATGAAGTCCACTTGGTCAAGATTGACGCCACCCTCGGCCGCCGCCGTCGTGTTGGCGTTCAGGCTTTTCATTTTTCGTTCCAACATCAATGCCGGGCGACGTTCGGCTTCAATCGGCAGCGTTGGCATGGTGTATTTCGCTCCGCCGGGGATCATGCCGGTTCGTTTAATGCGTCCAAGCAACTGGATCATTATCGTAATATCCAGGTGTGCTTGCGCGATAATCCTGTTGCGCGTCTTTATCGGGCGTTCCTTGAAGATTGGTGACGCATGGATCGAAAGACCCACGGCGCCGGAAGCGTTGATAATCATGGCGTCATACTCGCCAGAATTAAACATGTTGATAGCCCTGTTTTTGTCAACCTTGGTACGCCGTTCGTATGTTCCAGACTTGAAGTTCGGACCATCGTAGGCTATTCCAGATGTGCGCCCGGTGTATTCAACCACCCTGATCCCGGCTTTACGCAAGCCGGTTAGAATGGCGTCAATAGGCGAAACAGGAAGATCGACATCCATTTCGTTTATTAGGTCCAGCACGTACTGATATTCAGCCTCCAGCCCCACGTCTTCCGGTCTGAACGTAATCGTGCTGGTGTTGCCAGTCGCGTCTTTTTCGGTAGCCCGCATGGTGCGGTCCAGCGCGCGCTTCATTAAATCCTTGAAATTTACGTCCACATGCTGACCGGGCGCCCACTTGCTTTGATCGGCAAAGTCACCCAGGACGGCTTCCATTGTGCTCATCAACGCAATCACGGGTTTTTCTCCCCGCTTGTGCGCCTCGACGGCTTCTTGGACAACGGCATCCACCTTGGTGGCCAGCAACATCTGCGACACGTAGTTGTGGGCGATTGACGCAAATTCCGTAAAGGCTATTTGCGCGTCGGTCATGGATGTCGAACGTAATCCATCTATCACACCGCCGGCAATCTTATCTCGCACACGGCTGGAATACGCCCGCACTTCACGCAAAACGCTGGTTACGTTGTCGATCGTATCACGCAGTTCGTCCTGCCGGTCAAGCCCGACTATTTTTCTGTCAAAGCTGGTCCCGGAAAAATCACGCTCGCGCCGAATTAACTGACCGGTTTTAGACAACCCTTCGGCAACAGCTTGCTGCATCGCCACACCACCACGCTTCATGGCTTCCACCAACGTTTCCATGCTGTCTGCCGCGCGCCCGAGCATGGTTTTAGAATACAACGGCATGTTGTCGGCTTTTTTGGCGTAGGTGGCTGATAAATACACCGCACCGACCACGTTGCGATGATTAATCAGACCAGGCATGATGTGGTTGACCCTGTTTGCGCCCTTGCCGACTGCCTTAACGCCACCGCGCACAAACACACCCTGCATTGAATCTGCGCCGCTGGCGTCGTGAGCTTCATCCATAATCAATAGAATTCGCTCGTTGTCGGCGAGGCTTGTCAGGAATTCCTGGCGTTCGTTTTGCTGGTTAATTTGCGAATACGTCAAGACAACCGAATCGTAACCGGATTCCGCCGCCCCTTTATCGATCATCGACCGCATGGCTGACGATCTTTT
>JALOAP010000508.1 GCA_023228745.1 Dehalococcoidia bacterium
TGATATTTTACTCATACTTGACCTCCTCGACCTCTTCTTACAAAATATCTTGACTTTCACAAGCGTTAATTAATGATGTTGCAATTGCTCTTGCAACAGATTCAATTAATCCAGTTTTCTAAAGAAAACGGCCACTGCCTTATTCTCAGGTATTCTGGCCACTCGGTCGGATCGTGGCTGACTCGGCTGGCAATCGGCAACTGCTTGATGAATAGCGGCACTCCCGCGCTTTCGCACTGTTCCGCGATGCTTCTCGCCCACTCAAGCTTCATCGGCCTGCGTCCGGGGCCAGATTCGCATTCGAGGGTGACCCAATCAAGACTATCAGGGGGAGATTTAACCTCTTTCCCGCACGCCTTGCATATTGTATAATTTGGGAACCAACATTGTTTGGATTGGCCGCAATTTGGGCAACCGGTAAACTTTAACGATATATTTTCCAGCATCGGTCCCAGGTTCACAAACCTATGCGCCGCGGGAATTTGTAATAGGATAGGTATTTTTTCATCTGCTTCCTGCTGGTTGCAGATGGAGGCGCCGAGCCAGAGATTATTGATGTTAGGAGCAATTCCTTGCCTTGAAAATTCATCAAGGAATTTACTCCAGATATCAGCCATTCTTTTTGGACGCTTGGTGAGTAATAAAAAAATGTGTGACATCCAATCGCCATTTTTGAATTGATATTTATAAACTTTCTCAGGCCACCCCGGCGGATTGCACGACCTTTCTATTTTATCCAAAATCTTCATTATTAATTCATCCGGTATCTGCTCATGGAACAAATCGCCCAACCACTGCACCGCGATTACCTGCGGCTTCTTCCAATGCAGGGGAGCCTCAAGGATGGTCTCATCAAGTTCAAATTCTTCTGGGCAAATCCCAAAATCAGGACAAAACTCGTTCCCATTTCCGAACCGCATATTATATCCTTCTGCCCAACAATTCTTACACCCGTGGCTTATCTTCGTGCAGTGCCAGCCGCCGCCTTTTACTTTTATTGGATTCCAGGGTTTTGTCCACCAATGACCATCTTTTGTGTTCATTATATTGTCTCCATCACCTCAACGGGTTGACCGCCGTTTCCACCGGAGGTTTCTTTTTCATCCATCGGCAAATCCTTCTGGCGCTCTTCCGGCTCCATAGAACGCTCATAAAAGGTTTCACCGGTGTCAATCCTGATGCGGATTACCTTTTCGTTTTCGTAATCCTTAACCTCCCGGCAGTCAACACGCCGGAACTCGTACCCCGTTCTGATCTTCTCTGAACAGGTAATCATGGTTGCTTCATCTGCGGCGATACGGCTTTTGATTTGCGTCTGGAAAGATTTAAGCTCTGCTTCCGCTTCATTTATCCGTGCGACCGCTTCGGCCATGACCGCACCAAGATTTTGTTTTTCCGTATCAGTTAAAATGCACTTCAGGTTTTCTGAAAAAATTCTTTCTGACATCTGGTTTCTCCTCATTAAATGGTTGGTTTATTTTTTAATTTAAACCTAACGGTTATGCCGGAGCGTTAGTCTCGGACATCCATGCAAACTCTAACGCCCCGGCGGTTGATGTTATCTTCCGATCTCACTTATAAACCGGCTGACCTGGCTTTCATGCACCCGGCCAAATTCATCTTCTTTTCGCTCCGGTCTTACAGTTAAAATCAAATTATCCTTTGCCCTGGTCATTGCCACATACATTAGGCGCCGCTCCTCCTCGATCTCGCCGGAGTTAATCGCCTGTTTTCCAGGAAGGATACCTTCGTTGCACCCGGCCACAATCACGACCGGGAACTCAAGACCTTTGGCGGCATGGATGGTCATGAGCTGCACCTTGTCGCTGTGGTCCTCCTCGATCTCGTCCTGAATATCGTAAGTTGCCAGCCAGTCGAGGTATTCGGTTATTGTTCCATTTGGATGCTCCTGCCCCCATTTAAGCGCAAATTCCTTGGTATCGTAAATATCAATTACCGCGAATGGGAATTTTATTTCATCAATTAGGGAAATAATTTCATCAAAGGTTACTTCTTCGTCTCGACATAATTCAAAAAACCCAATTTCTTTATTCTCCCAATCCCACACCTTAAAATGGCTCTTGCCTTCCTGTGTCGCTTGCAACCTGATTTTATTATATTCCTCCCGCGAAACACCGATCAGATCACGGATAAGGAGGAATGAAAAATTGTCGAACTGATTGATAAGTAACTTTAAGAAGGCGTGAAACTTTCGAAACTCTTCGCTTTCGACCAGGGCGGTCTTACGCCCGATCTTGACGTGGGGAATGTTTAATCCGGTCAGTTCTTCGGAAAGTTTATCGAGCAAAAAATGAACTCGCGACAAAATTGCTATATCTTGTGGGCTATGGTTAATTAGAATTTTTTTCACGAAAATAGCGAGAGCCTTGCTATCCATTTCATTTATGATGCTTATACCTGTATGTGTTTCCATGTTCTCCCCAATTTAATTCTTGAAATAATCAATTCAGACACGTTAAACATTTTCCCAATTTCTCTTTGCTTTGTTCTTCCATATTTTAATAATCTTTTTATTAATAAAATTTCCCAAATTTCCTCTTCCATTAATTTACCTCCCTGGTCGCCCGCATGGTCTTCGGTATCCGCTCGTTGTTATGCTCGATCAGCCGGTTGCTGGCTTCGACGATCTCCGGAACGGAGCGGTAATTGTTTTCCAGCCGGTAAATGTCAAACTGATCCTGTTGAGAAATAAGGTATTCCGGAACTGCCCCCCGGAAACGGTAAATCGACTGATCAACGTCCCCCACGGCGAACAAGGATGCTCCCAGGAGCTTCGGAAATTCCTCGACTATCCACCATTGAAGCGGATCTGTGT
>JALOAP010000509.1 GCA_023228745.1 Dehalococcoidia bacterium
CCGTGACGGTGATGCGCTGCGGGAGCGGCTCAGCGAGCAATTCTGTGCGCCCCTTCGCCCAGAGCGCGTACGGGGCACGGTGACCGAGATCGTTAAGCGTCGTTGGCCAGTCGGGGTCGCTGGGAATGATCACACGGAACTTGCTGGCCTCAACTATTCGCTCGGCAAGGCGATTCGGGGTGGCAGCTGAAAGGAGCCGAACGCGCCACACCGCAGCCTCAACTCGATCCATGCCCGGGACTGTGCCGTCCCCTTCGGCGATCGAGATCAGCTCTGCTGCGCTTACCTCGGCGAGCAGGTTTCCCGTGGCGACGTCGCCAGGGGCGCCGATCAGCGACAGCAATACGCGGGCGGATCGATCATCCCTAGCAAGAGCGGTGAGCGCGGGCATGGCGTCTTGCCTCATGTCAATAGGTCCGGGAACGATTGATGCGTGCCTCACGTAAAAGGTCCGCGGAACTCAGGCAGCGGGGCGGGTGCCCTGGGTGCGGGCGGCGGCGAGGTCGATCAGCTGCTGCTGGATTCGGGTGATCCGGCGAGTGATCACTGCCGGGTTCAGTTTCGCATGCTCGTGAGCCAGTCGCTCGATGGCGCGCTCGTCGAGCACGCCTGCGTCGAGGAGCCGATGGTAGGGCGTGCGCGGTGCGTCGTAGACGCGCTTCTTCCGCCCCGAACTGGTGTGGGTCCAACCGGTGGCCTTCACGCAGGGCAGCAGGTAGTTCTTGCGCTTCATCACCAGCGAGTGCAACTCGTTGAGGAGCCGTAGCTCGTGCTCGGTCTCGTAGCGGTAACGGAACGCATGCCGTCTCACCCAGTCGCCGTTGCGTTGCTCGACGTGGGCGTTGTCGTTGTGCTGGTAGGGGCGGCCCCTCGTGACGGGGATGCCGCGTTCGTCGCACCAGGCGATCACCGACCAGTTCAGAAACTCGCTCTCGTTGTCGAAGTCCATCCCCTGGATCGGTGTTGGAGACGCCCGCCGGAGCCAGTCCATCCCGGCGCGAATGTGCACGTGAGCGTTGTTCCGGATCGCGCGGATCAGGGTCCACCCGATCACCGGGTCTGTCGCGGTGAGCGTACGCAGGTACTCGCCTTTGGTGGTGTGCCCGCAGTGCGCGACGGTATCCAGCTCGTAGAACCCGGGCCCGGGCGGCAGGCCGTCCATCGCGGTGCGGACCGGGATCGAGGAGCGCAGGATATGCGAGGGCTTCGTCGTGCCGAGCGCGTGCGGGTAGCGGGCGTCTTTGTGGGGTTTCAGGTAGCGGTCGATGGTTGCTGCGGACATGGATCGCAGCTCGTCCAGCACGGCATCGTTGATCCTCGGAGCGACCCGGCTGAGCTCACTGAACCGCACGAGCCGTTCGAGGGTGTCGTCCATGATCGCCGCGAGGTACTTGCCTGAGGGTTGGCCCGAGAGCGCCCATACCTCCTGCAGCACCACGAGTGCGTCGTAGGAGTATTTCCTGGGGCGTGGCTTGCGCTGCTGGTCGCGGGCGGCGCCAGTGCGGGCGTTCGCGTTCCGGATCGCGCGGCGGGCGTAGTCGCGATGCCAGCCGGTGGCTTCGATGAGCGCGTCGAGGATCCGCGCTTTCGTGGTCCGATCCGCTGTCCGGTACTCCTTGGCCAGTTTCTTCGTGATCTCACGGCGTGCCGCCATCGATAACTCCTTGCTCATGAAGCCAGGAAACTACGCGGACCTTTTTACGTGAGGCAAGCCCTGCCGTTCCCGGACCTTTTAGATGAGTCAAGTCGAGCGGATGCCAAAGAGCGAGACGACTGTTATGGTCATCACGGTTGCAGTGGTGGTCGCGACCCATAACCTTGCGTTTGGGGTCATCGTCGGGGTGTTCGTCGCCGCGATCATGTTTGTGCGCCGCGTCGCGCATCTCGTGAACGTGGATCGTGAGGTCACCGAACAGTTCTACGTCCAGACCGCGCACTACACAGTTGAAGGGCAGCTGCTCTTCGCCTCAAGCAACGACCTCACCACCCTGTTCGAATACACGGATGATCCGGAACGTGTCGTGATCGATTTGTCGAAATCGCATATCTGGGACGCCTCGACCGTCGCAGCACTGGATGCGATCGTCACGAAGTATGAAAAACACGGCAAGAGCGTCGAGATCATTGGGATGAATAAAGCCACGACCGAGTTCCACTCCCGACTGTCGGGCGGACTAGGCGCGGGCCACTAATTGGTAGCAGGGGGCGATGGTAGCCTGAACGTGATGTCTTCGAATCCGTTCCGCTTGGTCTTTTCACCGGCCCAGTGGGTGCTGCCGCACCCGGGTACAAACGGATACATCTCTTCCTGGGGTGCGATGTTGTCTGGCACCACTCCCGCCGTCAGCGCAGCGTAATCACGGCTCGGCAGCTTTCGCACGCCTAGCGACGATGGCACCACTCTCGTTCGAGTCGATCATTCCTGCCTACGAACGACTCTGGGAGAAGCATGACCCCCGCACCTCAAACTACAAAGCACACATTTCCGCGCTACGGCACCTTCACCGAAGCCCGACGCATCGGCGCGCTGCTGCGCAAGGAGACCGTCGGCGGAGTCTTGCTCGTTATCGCGGCACTGATTGCGATCGTCTGGGCTAACTCACCCCTTGCGGATTCCTACTTCGCATTGCGCGATTTTGAAATCGGCTATGAGCCCTGGCATCTCCGATTGACCTTGGGGGCGTGGGCAGCAGACGGGCTGCTTGCGATCTTCTTTTTCTTGGTAGGGCTCGAGCTCAAGAAGGAGTTTGTCGCTGGCGACCTGCGCCGGTTCCGCACGGCAATCATGCCGATCGCCGCTGCCGCCGGAGGGGTTGCTGTACCCGCGCTCA
>JALOAP010000510.1 GCA_023228745.1 Dehalococcoidia bacterium
ATGAAAATTCAAATCAAGTCGATATTCGGCAATCTGCTTTACGCGAGTGACTCTGAAAATATCAAAGACGCTGTTGAAAAGGCGGTTAAGGCAAATGCCAACCTGCGCGATGCCAACCTGCGCGGTGCCGACCTGCACGATGCCAACCTGATCGGTGCCAACCTGAGCGGTGCCAACCTGAGCGGTGCCAACCTGAGCGGTGCCAACCTGCGCGATGCCAACCTGAGCGATGCCAACCTGCGCGATGCCTACCTGAGCGGTGCCGACCTGCGCGGTGCCGACGGTGAAAAAATAATCATCGAGAAAATACCAATCCAAGTTCTCACCGATACATACAACATAATCGTCTTCGACGCGCATATGAAAATTGGCTGCGAATTTCATTCCTTGGCTGATTGGTGGAAATTCAGCGACAAGCGCATTGCAGAGATGGACGGTACGAAAGCGCGGCATTTTTGGAAAATCTGGAAAGAACCGCTGAAAGCGATCTGTAAAGCGAACGGGAGGGGAATATGAAACGGATAATCGCATGGTTCAATGCATTGTTCACCGCACCGGAAACCCACTCTGATATTACGCCGACCTTCGCACAAACTATGGATACAGCAATCCGGTGGAGCCGAACGGCGCAGGATTTCAAAGCGGCTGGATGGAGGTATTAACATGACTGCATATCTATCAATGTTGGCCGCCCTGCTCACCGACACCTCAGTGCTTGCCGCCGTCTGTTTAATTGCGGCAATTTTGGGGTTCAAGAAGGCTATCCAAACCGGCCATTACCGGGACACACAGGAAAAATCTACAAATAACCCCCCGGATTTGTCGCGGGGATGATCGTTTTTAATTTCCCCTCCCCGGTGGCGCATGGGGCGCCAGCTCGTGGAAGGCTTCGGGCAAGCCGGGAGGGGGAATTTAAGGAGGCGTTATGATTTGCGCGAGTTGTGGAAAAGAGGGGTATTCCCTCTGCCCTGAGTGCGACGAGGAAATAATGAAAAGAGGCTGCAGCTGGCCGACCGCACACGTCAAGCCCGGCGTTCTCACCGGGCCATGCTTCAATGAGAAGTGTCCGAACCACGATCAAAGTGAATCGGGCTGCCGGATCCATAGTTTGTATGCGGTTGATCTGTGCAATTCGTATATGACCTGCAGGAACGTATCATGCTCATCGGCATAGACCCCGGCAAAAAGACCGGCCTCGCCGCCTGGCTGCCGGAAGAGGACCGCTTCCAGGAAATCCGGACCTGTACCATTATTCAGGCCATGCGGTTCTGCCAGTTGGCGATCCGGGACGGAATCAAAATTGAAATCTGGTTCGAGGATGCCCGGCAGCGGACATGGTTCGGTAAGGCCGGACGGGAGCAACTCCAGGGGGCCGGGTCGATCAAGCGGGACTGCAGCGTATGGCAAGAGTTCTGCGAGCAGTACGATATTCCATACAGGGCGATAAAACCGCAGGCTGGCGGGACCAAGTGGACGCCGGAATATTTTAAGAGAGTTACAGGATGGGCCGCGAGAACGTCAGAACATGCTCGTGATGCGGCCATTCTGGTTTTTAAAGCAAACAAAATCGGAGGTAAACAATGCGCCTGAAAAAACTGGAACTCATCAATTTCATGGGGATCCGGCATTTCGTCCTTGAGCCCAACGGCAAGGATATTTCGGTCTACGGACGGAATGCCACCGGCAAGACAACCATTGCCACGGCAATATCATGGCTCCTATTCGACAAAGACGCCCACGGCAACGCTCAATTCGAGATCAAGACCCTGGATGCCAACGGCAACCCGGTTCACAATCTTGACCATACCGTGATCGGGACCTTCCAGGTCAACGGCAAGGAAGTCACCCTGCAGAAGACATACAAGGAAAAGTGGACCAAGAAAAGAGGTTCATCCCGGGCGGACCATACCGGCCATACTACGGACTATTTCGTCAATGAAGTACCGGTTCAGATGAAAGCCTACAAGGAAAAGGTGGCTGAATTCGCTGACGAAGCAATGTTCCGGCTGCTGACCACGCCGTCTTATTTTCCCGAACAACTGCACTGGCAGAAACGCCGCGAGATCCTGCTGGATGTCTGCGGCGATATCACCGACCAGGACGTGATTGATTCTACCCCTGCGCTGGAACCCTTGTCCGCCGTGCTGTCTACGCGAACACTGGAAGAGCATAAGAAGAAGCTCAAGGCCGACATGGCCAAAATCAACGACCAGTTGAAACTGATCCCGGCCCGGATCGATGAACAGCAGCGGTCCATTACCGACGAACCCCTGGACGAAGCGGGAGCCCGGGAAACCATCGAGGGCACGGAAAAGCAGATCGACCAGCTCAAAACCAAGAAATCCGAGATCAAGGCCGGCAGCCAGAATCTCGACCTGGCCCGGGAACTCGCCAAAGTGGAGCAGGAGTTGTTCCTGGTCGAGAGCGACCACCGCAATGCAATATCCGAGATCACCGCGGACAAGGAAAAGGAACTGCGGAAGCTGCAGGTGGAAATGACGGCAACGGCCCGAAGGATCGATGAGGCGAATTATATCCTTGCCTCGAAGGAAAAAGAGCAGCCCGGCGATCCGCGGGAAACCATAAGGGAAGAGCTCGCCGCGCTGAAAAATGAATGGTTCACGATCAAGGCCCTCGTCTTCCTGCCAGAGGTCAAAACATGTCCGACCTGCGGCCAGGAACTGCCGGAAGAGGCCGACGCGGAGGAGAAGTTCAACCGGCGCAAGGCCGAACGACTGGAAGCGAACGAGGCAGCCGGAAGGCAGTTGAGCAAAGAGCTGGCCCAGGCAGAGAAAGACTTGGCTGAATACTCACAAAACAAGGCCGCCGC
>JALOAP010000511.1 GCA_023228745.1 Dehalococcoidia bacterium
GGTCTCTCTCGGTATGCCCAACTCTTCCGCCTCTTCCATAAAGCGGTCATATTCTGCAAGAGAGAAAAGCGTACCCGCTCCAAGGGCGTAACCTGCAATCCCTCCAATCCTTCCACCTAAAGCCGTACCTGCAAGCATTCCTGGAACGCCGCCCAAGACCGACTCAACGGTTGACTCTACTCCGCCGTGAATCGCCTCCGGGACGAATCCCTTCCGGGTCGGACCGTAGGGTTCTTTGGCCTTCTTGAGCTTTTCAATGGCCTCGGTTGTGTCAAGACCCAATACCCTGCCTGCACGGGCGTACATCTCGGCCGAACCGATCGCCCCGGCGGGCAGGGCCGTTACGGCCTCTCCTGCAAGGGTTCGTTCTTTAGGTGGGGTTATGGCGGAAGGTTGCGGCCGATATGTCCCTTCCGGTTGCCAATCCGCATTCCATATGGAAGCTTCTTTCTCTTCCCGCTTCCCCCGGACAGGCAAAGCCGATATAGAGGCTATCTGCGGTTGCTGTTGTGCAACGGCCGGCATCCAATCCGCATCCCATAGCCCTTCATCCTCTTCATCCCGCCTGCGGCCGGCAACCACCGGACTTTGCGGTTGTTCGATCGGCTCCCACTGTGCGTTCCAAACGGTCATCTTTTAGGCACCTTCTTTCGTACCGCTATCCTGTTTCCCTCCGGCGAGACGATTTCTTCACGATCCTCGTAGACCAGCCGCCTGTTCCCGGTCTTGGGATCTACAAAAGCCTGTAGCGGTTGCGCCCCTCTTCCACCGGCCACGGGCGTCCTCCCGCCGGACTCTCCTACAGGCAGCGCACTCCTTTCACCCCTCAGCTGCGCAAGAGACACCACGCCCCTCCCGCCCGGACCTTCCGCCTGTGGAAAGGCGGGTATATCTATCTCCCCTGCCTGCCCCGCATCCCCGAGGACATTTCGCACGTACTGATCGATAAATGTCTGCATGTCCGTCTCTTTGGATTTTTGGGTCATCGGGTCGTACCAGGCCTTTAAGGCGTCCTGCCTGATTTTTGTAATATCCTTTTCCTCCAACCCTTTTTTCTTGTTGGATTCGGCAAGGGCGTTTGCGGCATTCTGCATGATGTTCATGTAAAGCTGATCCCGGGTTGAAAGCTGCTTCTTTTTCCCGACATTCGTTATCCGGTATCTTCCTTCCTCTTCAGGCAAGGCATATATTCCGCTCTGCTTCGTAATATTGGGTATTTCGTATCCTTCCTGGGGAATCGCGTAAGACGGCCGCTCCTCTTCCCCTAAAAGCCCCTGCTGATGAATGGAATCTGAAAAGGCCCGCAGTTTTTCGACATCCTCCGGGGTAAGGCCCTTCAGGTGGGGGAGGATCATTGCAAAGCGCTCATCCGCCCTTGTGGGCGCGCGAGGTGCCGGGGCCGGTCCTCCCGGCATGCCTTCGGCCGGCATGGCCCTTCCGCCTTGCTGCCCGAGCTTTTCCATTAAGGCCTGCCTTTTGGCCTCTACGGTCTTTGCAATGGCGTTTGCAATCATCTCTTGGGGTTGAGGCCTCGAGGGCGTGCCCCCTGAGCCCGGATAAACTTCGGCCCCTCCGGGTTCTACATAACCGCCTTCAAATCTTACCCTGTCCGCAGGCGACATCCCCGAAAGCCGATCGAACTCCTGCCGGGTGCTAAGGTTCCTTTGAACATCTCGCTCGGTTGGATAGTACGGCATATCCCGTTCTCCTTGTTAGTATGGCAACGCTCTCCTGATATCCCGCTGTTGGGGCGTTGTATCCTACGTATTACCGAAGGCGGTGGCGTTCAACATACGGCTTGTGCTCCACATCGGATTCACGCCGCCGTATTGAAATAGGGTCGTGGTTGCCCCCCCCTGCCCGCCGAAGTTCGACAGCGATGCTATATTCTGCTCCGCCCCCCATATCGGAAGGGCGGCCTTTTGGGTTGTGACATCGGCCTTTTTCCCCATGACATCGCTCATCCCGGCCGCCTTACCCGTCGCAACCGTCCCGGCAAGCCCGGTCAATCCCTCTGTCTTTCGTCGCTCGATATCTGCAAGGTTTTCGGCCTCCCACTGGCCTATGTTCGACAGCGCCCCCCTCAGCCCCCTTCGCTCTCCCTGTCTCCACTGGGTAAGTCCGGCCTTCTGGCCTGCGATGTCGTAGCCCGCCTGAAAAGCCTTGTCCTGCTCCTGCTGTACCATGGGAACCATGGAGCGAAAAAACGCTTCCTGAGTCTTCGGCATGGCGGCCATCATGGTCCTGCCCCGTGAGCCCTGTCTCTGGGCGAAATCCATGGCCTGTCCTAGATACTGGTTGAAGTTATATTCAAGCTCCGAGCGGATCCTGCTTATCCTTCCCTTGGGGTCTGCCGCCCCGGTTGAAAGAAGCTGGTCGAAGTATCCGAGGGCCTTTTCATAGTCTGCGGTAAGGTCTTCGATCTCCTGCTCCAGGGGCGCTCTCATCTTGGATGCGCCTGTTTCAATCGCCCCTCTCTGGGCCTCTGCCCCTTGCTGAATAACCCCCTTTACCTCCGCGCTCAAATTATCCCAGACGGCGTTAAGGTCCACGCCGTATTTGTCCAGGTCGGCAAGCATCTTGTCGTAGTTCATCCCGGCTTCCGTCATGGCGCCCTGGATAATGGAGTTCGCCATCATGCCTTGCATGCCGGGGATGCTCGACGGTGCAGGAATTGAGCCCGTAAGTCCAATGTCCAACCCGGCCTCTGCGGCTAACCCTTGAGTTTGATCATAGCTTTGCAGGAGCGCCTGAACTTCCCCTTCGATCGGCATGAGACCCCTAGTCACATAATTCCGTACCCGGCGGTAGAGATCCATATATTTCTCA
>JALOAP010000512.1 GCA_023228745.1 Dehalococcoidia bacterium
AACGTCGCGCACTTCAAAGCCGGCACGCTCGCGGGTCAGACCGCCCGGGCCGAGTGCAGACACCCGGCGCTTGTGAGTGATCTCGGACAGCGGGTTCGTCTGGTCCATGAACTGCGAGAGCTGGCTTCCGCCGAAGAACTCCTTCATCGCGGCCACAACCGGGCGGATGTTGATGAGCGCGCTGGGCGTCGCCTCTTCGGGGTCGGTGATCGTCATGCGCTCGCGGACCACGCGCTCCATGCGGAGCAGGCCAACGCGGAACTGCTGCTGGATCAGCTCGCCCACCGCGCGCACGCGGCGGTTGCCAAGGTGGTCGATGTCGTCCCCATGGCCGCGGCCGTTATTGATGTCCACGAGCTCACGGATGATCGAGACGAGGTCGTAGGGGCGCAGGAAGCGCTGGCTCGTCGGGTCGTCGAGCTCGAGCCGCTTGTTCAGCTTGTGCCGGCCAACTCGGCCAAGGTCGTAGCGGCGCGGGTTGAAGAAAAGCTGGTTGATCAGCCCACGGGCGTTCTCGAGGGTCGGCGGATCGCCCGGGCGAATCCGGCGGTAGAACTCGAGCAGCGCCTCGTGCTTGTTCTTCGTGGGCTCCTTGGAGATCGTCGCCTCCATGTAGCGGTGGACATCGCTGTCGTCCTGCTGTGTAAACATCGCGACGACGCGATCATCCGTGCCGAGCTCCATTTCGAGCTCGCGGAGGGAGGCGTCGCGGGCACGCTCGTCTTCGGGAGCGCGGGTCTCGTCGTACTGGGCCTGCTTTTCGAAGTACTTCGCAAAGCGCGGATTGTCCTTGTCGCCCGGCAGGAGGCCGGGGACGTCGATGGCGCGCACGAGGATGGATACCGGGATCTTCCGCTTCCTGTCGACCTTCACGGAGACGACGTTGCGGTTGGAGGTCTCGAACTCGAGCCAGGCGCCGCGATTCGGGATGAGCTTACCGAAGCAAAGGCGGCGCCCCGTGCCGGGGTCCGTCTCGAGGGTGTAATAGACGCCTGGCGAGCGGACGAGCTGGGACACAACGACGCGCTCGGCGCCGTTGACGATAAAGGTGCCCCGGTCGGTCATGAGCGGGAAGTCACCGAAGAAGAGCCGCTGCTCTTTGATTTCGCCCGAGTCCTTGATAGTGAGCTCGACATCGACGAAGAGCGGCGCCGAGTAGGTCATATCGCGCTCGCGGCACTCATCCATGGAGTGCTTCGGCTCGCGGAACTCATAGTCAAGGAACCGGAGCTCCATCTTGGCTCCGGTGAAGTCGGTGATCGGGGAAATCTCGTCGAGGAGTTCCCGCAGGCCTTCGACCTTGAACCAGTCGAAGCTATCGACCTGGATCTTGATGAGGCTGGGGATCTCGAGGACGTTGGGGATGCTTCCGTACTGCTGGACCTGGAGAGGGGCAAACGACCCGCTCCGCACCATCTCACGGCTGGTGGTCATCCTGTGGCAACTCCTTCAGGACCTGGGTGCGAAGAAACGAAAAGGGGTGAATGGTAAAAGCGGCGAATGGTGGGGAAACCGATGGGCATAGCGTGCCCTTGTAATGGTAGAGCGCAAAGGCACACGCCGTCAACGTCCGCAACTGGCGAAATGCATGGCCGGGCCGCCCGGACCACGGCCGAAGAAAATGAGGGCCTCTTTGCCCGCGGCAGGCGCTCGCGCCCGCCGGCACGGTAAGTGTGCGTTGTGGCGAGCGGCTTGTCTAGCGTTCTCCTGCGGAATCGGGCGGGCCGGGAAACTTCGGCGCTCGCTTCTCCAGGAACGCGCGAACCCCTTCGCGGTAGTCGGGCCCGAGCATCATCGCTCGCAGGCGCACGTCCGCGTCTTCGACGGCAGCGGCCACGTCCCGGTGCAGGTCGCCGTAGACCTGGTGCCTGGTCGCGCGAAGCGAGGCCGGCGAAACGGTGTCTGCGAGCGTCCGCGCATAGTCGTAGGTCCGTCGCAGCAGCTCGGCCGGCTCGAACACGCCGTTCAGCAGGCCCATGCGCTCGGCTTCCTCGGCGAGCACCACGCGGCTCGAAAGGAGCAGGTCGTTGGCGTGCGTGAGCCCCATGATCCGCGGCAGCAGCCACGACAGGCCGAACTCAGCGGGCAGGCCAAGCTTACCGTGCGCGGTGGTGAGCTTCGCGCCCTTCGCGGCGAAGCGGAGGTCGGCGTAGCAGGCGAGCACGAGGCCGACACCCGCGGCTGGCCCGTTGATCGCCGCGATCACCGGCTTCGAAAGCCCGAAGTGGTAGGCGAACGGAGCATCGAACTCGGAGCGGACGCCGTAACCAGGGTTGGCGATGTACTCCGGGGTGCCCGGGTCGTAGCCGCCCTTCGCGATGTGGCCCTCGAGCGCCGCGGCGTCTGCGCCCGCACAGAAGGCGCGTCCTTCGCCAGTGATCACGATGACGCGCACCGCCGGGTCGGCGTCCGCCTGCGCGAGCAGCCAGCGGTACTCGGTGTGCATCCGGCCGGTCCAGGGCGGACTCCGACGGATATGGAGGTTCATCCGCGTGCGACCTCGGGTCGTTTTCGCGAAAAGCGTACGTCACGCCAAACGTCAAAGCGGCAACGCCAGCGAATACTGCGACCGATGCAAAAAGGCGCTTCATACCCAACCCCTATCTGCTCGCTTCGCGCATCCTATTCGTTAATATTATTTCGTCCACGATTCTTGCTTACATGAAGAAAACGGCGGGGGCTTTCGCCCCCGCCGTAACGGTGATGTGGTTGCTGTACGTGCCGGCTTAGCCGACGGGCGCTGGCTCGCGGACCGTCTCGATGGACAGCTCGTCGGCGTCCGGGTTGCGGTCGACCTTGATCTTGTCGCCCGTACCGAAG
>JALOAP010000513.1 GCA_023228745.1 Dehalococcoidia bacterium
ACACCATCGGAGTCGACATCGGAAAGACGACCGGAGATAAGCATTGCTTTGTGGTTGCAAACCAGGAAACCGGGGAAGTGCTTTACACATATCGGGACAGCGGTAGGAAGTTCGACGAAGCTCTAGCCGAAGCGTGCGCCAAGTATCGCGCCCTCGCTGAGAAGCAACCGGAGACGCCCACGCCGTGCCCCTACTGCGAGGGCAAGGGAACCGACCCCCTCGACGGGCGGTGGGACTGCCGCGAGTGTGAGGGGGAAGGATACCTGAAGCCCGCGCCGTCTCAGCCCGTCCCCAACGCCGGACCGATCACAACCGAGGCGTGGATACTCCGGACCGCGAATGAGGAGAAGCCCGCGCCGCCGAAGGACGCCCTCGGCACGGCCTGCCCGCGATGCCACGGGACCGGATGGGACGTTCCTCCGGGAACCGTGACGCCAGGGAAGGAGCAGAGCCCCGGATACAAATGCCCGGATTGTTTGGGGTCTGGCATCGCCGCGCCGCCGAAGGGAGAGCCGAAGCGGACCGCGCTGGTCATCTTCCGAGACGGGCAAGCCGTGTGGTCTTCCGACGGCTACCCGCTTGGGCCGTCCATGACTCTGCACCACTGCTGAAAGGACGTTCCATGAGCACCAACGACCGTTTTGTCAGAGTAACCCTCGTTGCCAAGGTGGCCGGTGTGGACTGCCGGACCATGAAGAAGCGAATCGCTAAACTCGGCATCAAGACGTATCAGTCGGGAGAGCGGGTTCTACTCGTTTCCGAGGACGACGTTATCGAGGCCGAATTGGTCGACGAGGTTGAAATGATGGACGCGACGGATACGTGGGAGCCCAGAAAATCGCCCTGGAAGTGCAAAATGCAATAGTCGCGCCGAAAAAACTACAACCGATTCGACTTGACATTGCAAAATGCAATGCTGTAACCGCCTGAAGACGAGAGGCAGGGTCTCGCCCCACCTCTCCACCTCTTCGGGCGGTTTTCTCTTGGCTCTTCCACGCTTTGCCTTTGGCGGACAGAAGACATGGATGGAATGGACCAAGACCTTGCGCTCTATCGCCAGGAGTGAAGGGCGGGGTTCTGAGTTTCAAGAGGCTGAGGAAAACCTGAAGACCGGAGAGGTGAAGGTCGACCGGATACACAGGTTTTGGCATCTGGTGCGCGAGTTCTGGCCCGAAGACTATCCGAAGATTGCCGCCGATGCGATGATTTACAACCTGAAGGTCCCTGGGATTCAGAACGCCCCACACCCGCTGGCGATAAGCCAGGACGGACCGGCAGAGCCCGAGGCCGAATCAGAGGGAGAAGCCCCGAAGGAGTTCAGGGCCAAGAAGAGCCCCGGCCTCGATTTTTCACGGTGGGACGACAAGAAACGGGACTCGAACGCGGGATGGGACTGGGTGTATGACAACTACAAGAATCCGAATGTCGATCCGTATTCAGCCCCGAACGCCGGGGATTTCGGCTTTCTTCAGGACATCAGGACAAACCCAAGCCTTCGGCAGAAGTTTTTCTCGGATTACGTGAACCGAAGCATGGCGAAGAATACGGAGTCCGAAGAGCGGCGCGGCAGGGTCAACGACACGGCAGAGGACTTGATGGAGGTCTACAGCGACATCCAAAACCGTGTCGCAGAGGCCCCGGAGACCATCCAAAATCAAATCATGGGATATGCCCGGAGCGCGGAGGCCAGCCATGCCTAAGCCATCCGTGCCAGCCTTCTATTCCGAAGTCCCCAAGGACTGGGATGGGAACATTGAGTTTCGGAAGTGGATTCTACGCTACGCCAAACTGAACGAGACCCGGCAACGGAAGATCAGGCAGATTTGCGCCAAGGACATCCTGTTCCACATCAACGTTTTCGTGGTTGGCGAGGACCCACGGCTTGCCGGGGATGGGCTTCAGAAGACGCCGTTCATTACGTGGAAGGCTCAGGACGATTTCGTTCTCCAAGCCTACGAAAACCTTGGAAAGCGGGACATGCGATGTACCAAGTCGCGCTGCCAGGGTGGTTCGTTCCTATTTCTCATTATGGGACACCACGTATGCGTGTTCAAATGCGACATCCAAGGCGTCGTCGGATCGTGGCGGGCCGACTATATCGACGACGCGAAGCAGCCCAAGGCGCTACTCCCCAAGATTGACCACATCCACAAGTTCATGCCGCGCTGGCTAGTGGGTCCGATCAAGCCGACCCTCGGGAAGCGGTATTTCCCCGACACGAATTCCTTGATCTCTGGCGAGACGGCTGGACCAAACTTCGCCCGCGCCGGACGCCCATTCTTCGCCTTTATGGATGAGGCCCCCTTCTGGGACCCGCAGGTTAAGGCTTTTGAGGCGTGGGACTCCTGCATGGACTCGACGCGCTGTAGGGTATCTCTCGGAACCGTGAACGGGACGGCCACGAAGCACGCCTTGCTTGGCAAGGACCCCAACATCCTCCAGCTCAAACTGGACTGGAAAGACAGCCCGAGCCATTCGAGGGGGCTCTATAGGGCATTCCCAGACCGAATCGAGATCATCGACAAGGTGAACCCAATCCCGGAAGACTACCCCGTCGTGAGGGATGGTCGTTACCGGAGCCCGGCCTACGATGACCAGTGGCGTCGTTGCGGTCGCGATGACGTTGTAATGGCCCGCGAGTGGGACATGGACGAAGGCGCGTCCCGAATCACGTTCTTCGACATTGCGAAACTTGAGGAGCACGCCAGGCTTCACTGCAAGCCTCCGGCATTCGTCGGGAAGCTCGAATACGACAAGGACTTCAAACCGATCCGCTTCATCGAAGACCGGAACGGCCCGGTATCTCTGTGGGGCGACT